>NZ_JBHWZS010000039.1:0-42086 GCF_042728155.1 Streptomyces sp. NPDC060209 | reverse complement strand
CCACTTCCCGCAGCTGCGGTGCCCTCAGTGCTCGCCCGGGGAAACGCTCATCGCCAGGAGCGCGGTGTCATCGTCGAGTCCCTCGCCGAACGAGTCCAGGAGTCCGGTGAGAGCCTCGACGGCACCAGGTGCCGAGGTGGGCGCGAGGGCCCGTGCGAAATCCAGGAGCGCTTCGTCGCCGTAGCGTTCACCCGCGTTCCTGGTACGTGCCTCGGTCAGACCGTCGGTGTAGAGCAGCAGAGTGTCGCCGGGCCCCAGGTCCAGGGTGACTGTGGTGAACTGCGCGTCCGGCACGACCCCGAGCAACTGGCCGCCTGGTGTGGGCAGGTAGTCGGCACTGCCGTCGGCTCGCAGCAGCGCGGCAGGGGGATGGCCTCCGCCGGCCAGGACGACATGGAATCCCATGCCGTTCGCTTCGGGTGTGAGCAGGCCGAAGATCACCGTGCAGAAGGGCGGTTCGTCTTCCTGGGACCGGTGGTTGAGCGCGGTGTTGAGGTTGGCCAGGACCGTGGCCGGTACGGGATCGGAGACCGCTGCGGCTCGCAGGGTGTACCGCGCCAACGACGTCACCACGGCCGCGTCCGCGCCCTTGCCACGCACGTCCCCCATGAAGAACCCCCAGCGTCCGGCGGTCAGCGGGAACAGATCGTAGAAGTCCCCGCCCACCTCGTCAGGGGATGCGAAGTGGTAGTGCGCGGCGACTTCCAGGCCCGGAACCGGTTCGAGGGCCGGCGGGATCAGGGTGCGCTGCAGGGTCGTGGCAAGGCGCTGCAGGCGCTCACGGTCGCGCTCTGCCTCCTGCCGGGCTCGCAGGAGTTCACGTTCGTAGGTACGCCTGTCCCCGGCGTCAAGGAGAGTGGTGCGGATCAGCAAGGGTTCGCCGTCGTCGTCCTGCTTGACGGTGGAGGTGACCAGGACGGGCAGCCGACTGCCGTCCGCGGCCTTGAGCTCCAGGGCGATGCCGCTGACCTCGCCCTGCATCCGCAGAAGTGGTGAGAAGTGCGTCTCGTGATACAGCCTGCCGCCGATGGTCAGCAGGTCGGAGAACTGTTTGTGGCCGACCAGTTCCTCGCGACGGTAGCCGAGCCATTTCAACAGCGTTCCATTGACCTTGGCGATCCGTCCGTCCATCAGTGTGGAGAGGTAGCCGCACGGCGCGTTCTCGTAGAGGTCCTCGACGCTGTCCTCCAGCAGAGCGGCGAACGACAGCTGTTCCTGGTCACGGTCCCCAGCCGACCACGACCCGCCGGTCTCATCGCCGCCCGGGTGCACCGTCATGGCCCCTGCACGAAGGCGATGATCGCTTCGGCCGTCTCCTCGGGGGCGCTCAGCTGGGGGCAGTGGCCCGTCGAGTCAAGAGTGACCAGTTCGCTGCCGGGGATCTGTGCGTGGACGAAGGCGCCCACCTCGCGTGGAGCGATCGTGTCGCGCGCACTCTCGGCGATGAGCGTCGGAACCGTCACCTCGGCGAGATCCGCCCGGTTGTCGGACAGGAAGGTCGCCCTCGCGAAGACCCGGGCGATCTCCGGATTTGTTCGGCAGAAGCTGTTGGTCAGCTCCTCACCCAGTTCGGGACGCTCCGGGTTCCCCATGATCACCGGTGCCATCGTCGCGGACCAGCCCAGGTAGTTGCTGTCCAGCGACTCGAGCAGTTCGCTGATGTCCTCCGCACTGAATCCGCCGCGGTAGTCGCCGTCATCGATGTACGACGGCGAGGGGGTGAGGAGGACCAGCCTGTCGAAGAGCCCGGGCTCCCGCACTGCGGCGAGAACACCGATCATGGAACTGACCGAATGCCCGACGAAGGTCACGGGTCCGAGACCGAGCTCTTGGCAGATCTCGATCACGTCCTGCGCATAGCCTTCCAGGGTGGAGTATTTCTCGGGGCTCCAGGCGGACGCATCGGAACGACCCGCCCCCACATGATCGAAGCGGACCACCCGGAAGCGTTCCTCAAGCGCGGGCACGACGAGACGCCACAGATTCTGGTCGCATCCGAAACCATGGGCGAGCATCACCACCGGGCCGCCCTCCCGGCCCGTCACCAACACCCGGTTCCTCTTCCGCACGTCCATGAGAACATCCTGGCACCGCCTGCACCTGACGGCCTGGTCTGCGGGAGGAAGGCGCGTGGGCCGGCGACCTCTGCCGAGCGGGCCCGCAAGGGCTCATCAACCGCAGCCGGGCGGCCGATCGACCCGCGGACAGCGGCGGGAGGCGCCAGGCCGGCTCCGGCTCCCGGCACGAGGTCAAGGTGCCGCGACCGGCGGCGGCCCGCACCCCAGCCACATCAATGCAGGTCAGCGCACCCTTCCACGCGGTTTCAGCGCCACCGGCGGCAGTGCCGGAGCGGGCAGACGGCCGCCGTCGTAGCCCTTCACCTCACCGAAGCGGGGACCCTCCATCCAGTCCAGACGGGCCGCCTCGATCTCCTCCTGCGACCGCCCGATGAAGTTCCACCACATGACGATCTCCTCCTCGAACGGCTCGCCGCCGAGAAGCATCAGTCCTGCGTCGGAGGCGGCGCGCAACGGCAGGTCGGTGCGGCCACAGCCGAGGTAGAGCATCGATCCGGGCAGGACCGGGACGCCGTCGACCTCGGCCTCGCCGGACATCGACAGCACCGCGTACTCGAAGTCGGGGTCCAGCGGCAGCCGGGCCCCGGCGCCGGCCGTCAGGGCCAGGTCGGCTCCGACGATCGGGGTATAGGCCCTGCCGGGCGACACGGCTCCGTCGAGTTCACCCAGGATCACGGTGGCGGTGAGGCCCGGCGCCGTGACGGTGGGCAGGTCGGTGTGGTGCTGGAAGTGCGGCTCGACGTAGCGGTCGGAGTCGGGCAGCGCCACCCAGAGCTGGGCGCCGTGCAGAAACCTGGCGTGGGGCTTCGGGCTCTCCTCGGAGTGGCTGATGGCCCTGCCGGAAGTCATCAGGCCCAGTTCGCGCGGACGGATCTGCTGGAGGCTGCCCAGGCTGTCACGGTGCAGGACCTCACCCTCGTGCAGCCAGCTGACCGTCTGCAGGCCCATGTGAGGGTGCGGCGGCACCTGCATCCCGGGCTCGTCGGAGATGTCGTCGGGGCCGTAGTGATCCACGAATGCCCAGGCTCCGACCATGCGTCGTCCCAGGTTGGGAAGGAGCCTGCGCACCTCGGTGGACTCGCCGAGCTGGACGTGGCGCGGGGTGAGGAGTTCACGTACCGGCTCGGCGACGACGAAGCCACGTCCTCCGCAGACGGAGAGAGCGGCCTGGCGATCGAGATTGCTCATGGCGCACAACCTATTCCCGTACGGCCGTGGCGCGCCGGTCCCCACGCCGAAAATTTAGTGGAATGTTTAACTACCTCGGTGTGTTGACGCGGCTGTAAACATTCCGGCCGAGGAGGAGAAGTGGACGACACCTACTACGAGTTCGGCACGCCCGCCGACCGCTGGGACCGGGCGCAGCTGTTCTTCGAGGCGAAGGAGTACCTGACCGCGGCGCGGATCCTCGGCGGGCTGGTGCAGGAGGTGCCGGAGCAGGTGGCGCCGCGGCTGCTGCTGGCGCGGGCCTACTACCACTCGGCCCGGCTCGCCAAGGCCGAGACGGAGCTGCGTGAGGTGCTGGAGCGCAACCCCGTCGAGGACTACGCCCGGCTGATGCTCGGGCGCACCCTCGAACGCCAGGGCCGGCAGGCCGAGGCCGACACGCATCTGCGGATGGTTCACGCGATGGCCGGGGACCTCGGCCCGGAGCTTCTTGCACAGGAGCAGCGGAACCAGGGGTGACACGCACGCCGGCGGAGGGCGCGGGGAAGGGAAGCAGAGGCACCGCTCCCCGCGCCCGCCCCTTCGCCGGCTCAGCTTTCCGCGTTCGACACCCGGTCCAGCCATTCGGTCATCAGTGCCGATTCAGCCGTGCTGAGCCCGGACCCGTGGGACCGGCGCAACAGGGCGCCCAGCCTCGCCGCCGCGGAAGGCACTTCGGTGTCCACCGGCCCGCTCGCGCGCATGTCCGGCGTGAGGACGGCGGCATGTACGGCATCGCGCACACGCACCGACACCCCGGCGTCCGAGAAGGTCGCGGGCCGGGAGACCAGCATCAGCGCGACGCCCGTCGTGGCCGACATGATCATCTGGGCGGCCAGATCGGGGGCGACACGCAGCTTCCCCTGCTCAGCCGCCCGCTCCAGGTCGCGCGTCAGGATGCGGTGCGACTCGATGGCGGCCGCCGGCGGTGTCCGCATCGCCGGGGAGTTCATCAGCCGGTACAGATTGGGATTCCGTAGAGCGAAATCGACATGACTGTCCCATCCGTTACAGAGATCCTCGACGGGATCGGTGGTGTCGCCCCGCTCCCGCTTCGTCGCCAGGTAGGCGTCGAAGCCGTGATCGACGACGGCCGACAGCAGACCTTCCTTGTCCCCGAAGTGCCTGTAGAGGGCCGGCGCTCCGACCTGTGCCGCCCCGCACACGGCGCGCGTGGAGATGTCCCCGTCAGGAGACTCCGCGACCAGCCGGGCCGCGACTTCGAGGATGCGCGCTCGTGTACTCATCGGAGGGACGCTATCAAGGCGTGTGCGGCACGGATCGGACGGTGGCGGCATGACCGGTCCGCCCTTCGGGACCGGCCTCGCGGCGCGTCGGCAAACGCGCGCACGGCAACCTTGCGCATGGTCGCACCCCCTCTCCCGGTCGGCGGATCGGCGCAGTGACAGACGGCGGCGGTCAGATGATGCCGCCGTTGGCGCGCAGCACCTGGCCGTTGACCCAGCGGGCCGGACCGGCGAGGAAGGCGACGACCTCCGCGATGTCCTGGGGGGCGCCGAGCCGCTCGAGCGGAGGCTGCGCGGCCATTCTCGCGATGGTCTCCTCGTCCTTGCCGTCCAGGAACAACGCGGTGGCGGTCGGCCCGGGGGCGACGGCGTTGACCGTGATGTCCCGGCCACGCAGCTCACGGGCGAGGATCAGCGTCATCGCCTCCACGGCCCCCTTGGTCGCGGCGTAGGCGGTGTATCCGGGAATGGCCAGCGCCAGCACCGAGCTCGAGAAGTTGATGATCGCCCCGCCGTCACGCAGACGTCGCGCCGCCTGCTGGTCGACGACGAAGGTGCCGCGGATATTGGTGCGGTACATCCTGTCCAGCGCGTCCAGGTCGAGGTCGACCAGCGGGGAGAGCGACATGACGCCTGCGGCGTGAACGACCACGTCGACTCCGCCGAAGGCCTCCTCGGCCGCATCGAAGAGGGCGGCGACCGCCACCTCGTCGGCGACGTCCGCCTGGTGCGCGACGGCCTCGCCGCCCGCGGCGACGACGGCCGCGACCGCCGCTTCGGCCTCGGTCCTGTTTCCCGCGTAGTTGATGACGACCGCGAACCCGTCCGACGCCAGCCGCTCGGCACTCTCGCGGCCGATACCTCGCGAGCCCCCGGTGACAAGAGCGACCCTGCGTGCGCCTGTGGTGTGCTGCTCGGTCATGACGTTGCTCCTGTGGCAAAGACGTTGCCGTCGGTTCCGCGAACCCTGTCAGAATCAACGTTACCGCCATTGCGTTATCGACGCTACCGCAGGATCGGGGCAGCGCCCCCCTCCGCCGACCTGGGCTCGGTGCGGAAACTCGGATGCGCCGGCCGTTCGCCCGGTGATAGTCAGGCCGGTATGGACAGCCTCGTGACGGCCCGGCTCACCCTTCATCCGCTGACCGCCGCGGAGGCAGCGCTTGTGGAGACCGGCGATTCGGCCGCCCCTCCGGACGGTGTGTGCTGGGCGCCCGGCTATCCCGACGACGGCGACCGGGCGGGCGCCCGTCGGTTCCTGGCGACGTGCGCGAGCGCGGGCAGCCCCCAGCCCTTCGGCCCGTACGAGGTACGACTGCGTGCGGACGGATCCGCGACGGACGGACCGGCGATCGGCGGCGTGGCCTTCCACGGCAGACCGGACGCCGCCGGCCAGGTCACCGTCGGATACGGCCTGATCAGCTCGGCACGCGGCCAGGGGTACGCCTCCGAGGCGCTCAGGGCACTACTGGCCTTCGCGCGGTCCCAGGGTGTCCTGTCCGTGAAGGGCGACGCCGATCTGGACAACATCGGGTCCCACCGCGTCATGGCGTCGGCAGGCATGCGACTGGTGGCCGTGGACGCCCGGCTGAAGCACTTCCGTGTCGACTGGCGCGGCATCTCGTCAGTGGACCGCGACCCGATGAGGTGACCCGATGAAGCGGAACGCCCCGGGGCAACCGGGCGGCTCTCCGCCGCCACGGAACGCCGAGGCCGCATCACGGCATGATGCCGTTGCTGCGACCGGCGTCAGGTGGAATGGCTCGCGGGGAGCACGATCGCGGTCACCGCGAAGCCGTCGTCGATCAGCCACTTGCCCTCGTACGACCTCGGCATTCCGGGCGCCGTCAGCGAGAGCTCCGCGGTGAACGTGCCTTCGGTGGCGCCGACCTGGCTGGTGCGGAAGCTGATGTCCGCCTCGTAGAAGTCGAGTTCGAGCCGGGTGAGCGGGTACCAAGTCTTGAAGACGCTCTCCTTGGCGCTGAACAGCAGCCGGTCCCAGTGGATCGCCCGGCTGTCCGCGCCCAGGGGCCTCCTGGCCCGTTCCGAAGGCAGTGATATCGCCTCCCACACGTCGGGCGGAAGCGGTTCGTTCGGTTCGGCGTCGATACCGACCGCGCGTACCTCGGACGCCCTGGCCAGGACCGCCGCTCGATATCCATCGCAGTGCGTCATGCTGCCCACGGTCCCGTCGGGCCACAGCGGCATGCCGCGATGGCCACGCAACACCGGCGCGGGGGGAAGCCCCAGGGCGGCCATGGCCCGTCTCGCGCAGGCGCGTACAGCCGCGAATTCATGTCTGCGCCGGTCCACGCTTGTTGCCACCAGCTGCACCTCCTCCGGGTACAGGCTGCCCGCCGGGGCATCCGTCTCGTAGGTGTCCGCGCAGGCGACGTGCGCGGGAAGAAGGCGTTCGATCACGACGCGTCGCCCTTCTCGGCCGGGGGCTGCTGTCCCTCGTACGGAAGGATCTGCCGCAACAGCCCGCGCGGATGGCCCCGCTTGCGCCACTCCCTGGGGTAGCCGATCGAGACCTCCTCGAACCGTACGCCGTCGTGCCAGGTCGTACGCGGGATGTGGAGATGGCCGTAGACGACGGCGGCGACGTTGAAGCGGCGGTGCCAGTCGGCGGTGAGTTCAGTACCGCACCACTGGGCGAACTCCGGGTACCACATCACGGAGGTGGGTTCGCGCAGCAGAGGCCAGTGCCCGGCGATCACAAGGGGAACGTCCGGGTCGTGCGCGGCCAGCCGCTGTTCGGTGAGTGCCACCCGTGCCCGGCACCAGTCGTCCCGGGTCGCGTAGGGGTCCGGGTGCAGCAGGTACTCGTCGGTGCAGACGACGCCCGCCTCGTGGGCACGGGCGAGGGATTCCTCCTTCGTCGACGTGCCCGGAACCCTGAAGGAGTAGTCGTACAGGAGGAACACGGGGGCCACGGCCACGGGACCGTCCTCGCCCTGCCACCGGGGGTAGGGGTCCTCGGGCGTGGTCACGCCGAGCTCGCGGCACACCTGGACGAGGTGCTCGTACCGCGCCTGGCCACGCAGTCGTACGGGGTCCTTGTCCACCGTCCAGAGCTCGTGGTTCCCGGGGGTCCACACCACATGGGCGAATCTCCCCGCGAGCAGTTCCAGCGCCCGTTCGACCTCTTCCGCCTGCTCCGCCACGTCCCCTGCGACGATGAGCCAGTCCGCGTCGCTGGACGGGTGCATCCGGTCGGCGACGGGACGGTTGTCTGCGATCCCGACATGGAGATCGCTGACTGCGAGGAGCCGGCCGCCACCGTTCGGCGGGTTGGGGGCGGGCCCGGTCGGAGAACTCATTGTTCGAATTTACCGTCTCGGTGCTTCTGACGGGGCCGCCCCGCTCGACATGCCCGCAGTTCATCCGCCCGTGATGATTGGCCAATCGCCCACGGGGAACCCGGCGGCGCATGCAGTGCGTGCCCCTCAGCCGACGGCGGAGAGGAAGACGCCGATGACCGCCCGCTGGTGCCGCCGGCTGTGCTCCGCTGCGCTGACCGTGATTGCCCCGGCGGATCCAAGGGAAGGCGCCGTTAATGCGTGCAGATCATCATGAAGCACCCGTTCTCGATGCGCTGGCTGCCTGCACTGGAGCGTGACCGCAGGGAACACGGAGATCTACGCGGCACCTGACGAAAGGATCCCGACATGCCGATCGCCACCTACAGCCTTGTCGCTCTCGACTGCCCGGACCCCAGGTCTCTGGCAGCGTTCTACCAGGGCGTACTGGGCGGCGAGGTCAAGAACGACTACCCGGACTGGTACGACCTCTACGTCCCGGGCGGCGCGCGCATCGCGTTCCAGAGGGCAGCGGACCACAGGCCGCCGGAGTGGCCCCGCGCGGACCGCAATTCGCAGCAGGAGCACCTGGACTTCGACGTGACGGACATCGAGCGTGCGCAGGAGGAGGTGCTGGCGCTCGGTGCCACACCGCTGGATCTCGACGACCAGGGCGGCGAGCGCAAGTTCCGTGTGTTCGCCGACCCGGCCGGGCATCCGTTCTGCCTCTGCTGGCATTGACCTTCCGGCCCGCGGTGTGTGCGGGGTGGCCGTCCGCCGAGGGCGGCCTCTCGCACACCGTGGCCCCGACGAGCCGTGTCGTCCTCGCGCCTCACGTCATGGCGCGATGAGAATGGGGAACCATGAGCCGAAGCGCCCTCATTGTCATCGACATGCTCAACACGTACAGCCACCCGGATGCCGAGATCCTCATCCCCTCCGTGCGCCAGGCGCTCCCCCGCATCGTGGCTCTCGTCGAACGGGCCCGGGACGACGGCGTACCGGTGATCTATGTGAACGACAATTTCGGGGAGTGGCGGTCCCACCACGGCGAGATCATCGAGACGACGTTGTCGGGGCCTCACAGTGACCTGGTGGAGCCCGTGCTTCCGGACGACGAGTCCCTGTTCGTCGTCAAGGCCAGGCACTCGATCTTCTACGAGACGCCACTCAGCTACCTTCTGTCTCAGTTGGATGTGGACCGTGTGGTCCTCTGTGGTCAGGTCACCGAGCAATGCGTCCTGTATTCGGCCCTCGACGCACATATCCGCCACCTGAAGGTGACTGTTCCCGAAGACGCAGTGGCCCATATCCACCGGGACTTGGCGCAGGCGTCCCTCCGGATGATGGAGCGCAACATGAACGCGTCGATCCGAAAGGCCGCGAACGTCGAATTCTGAGTCTTCGCCGTTCGCGTTGAGGCCGCCATGCACGGAGCGGCAGCGTACGAGGGCGCCATCGAGCGCCGTACGGGGCATTCCTGGAGCCGTACCGAGTAGGCCGGGCCCGCGAGGGGCACAGTGGCGCCGAGCCCCACGTGCAAGTCTTCGGCCCGAAGGAGTGTCCTCGCGATGCGCGCCCTCGCTTTCGTCTGCACCCTGAACTCCTCGCCCACCCCCTCCAGCAGCCATCTCATCGCCGACCAGGTGATGGCCGAGTTCGAGGGCCTCGGGGTGAGCGGCGAGGTGGTCCGGGTGGCGGACCACGACATCCGGCCGGGAGTGGCGCTCGACATGGGTGACGGGGACGCCTGGCCGGCCCTGCGCGAGAAGGTCATCGAAGCCGACATCCTCCTCATCACCACTCCCATCTGGCTCGGCCACCCGTCAAGCATCTGCCAGCGTGTCCTGGAACGACTGGATGCCGAACTGTCCGAGACCGACGAGCAGGGCCGGCTGCTGACCTACGGCAAGGTCGCCGTCGCAGCGGTGGTGGGAAACGAGGACGGCGCCCACAAGGTGAGCTCCGATCTGTTTCAGGGTCTCAACGACCTGGGGTTCTCACTGGCTCCGGGAGCCGTCACCTACTGGGTCGGCGAGGCCATGCAGGGGACGGACTACAAGGACCTGGACGGCCCGCCGGAGGCAGTCGCCTCGACGACGCGCACCCTCGCCGTCAACGCGACCCATCTGGCGCGCCTGCTCAACGGCAGCGCCTACCCGGCCTCCTGACGGACCCTCACTTTCGTTACCCGGCGCGGACTTCGGTGTTCTGGCAGGCGTGCAGCAGCCAGGTCCCGTCGTCCCTCTTCGTCATGACGTAGAGCGGGGCACCCTCCGATTCGCCTTCCGCCGAGCGATAGACCTGACGGACCTTGACTGCCGCCACGTCGGGCCGCAGGAACTGTGTGTGCACGGCCTCGTAGGTGACATCGCCGTCCCACTCGGCGGCGGGCAGTACGGCACGGGTGAACTCGGCGATCGCCTCGAAGCCGATCAGTACCTTGCCGTGGGCGGTCGTCCAGAGGGCATCGGGGTGAAAGAGCGCGAGGAAACCTTCGGCATCCCTGGCTCGCTGGGCGTGTTCCACGGCGGCGACCACCTGTTCGATGGCCTTGACGTCTGCGGCTTCGGTATTCATGCACACCACTCTGAGACCTCAGGCACGCTTGAGGTCAAGCGTCGGCCCGGCCCCGGCCGGAAATCGTGCCACGCAGCGCGGCCGGGCCTGCTGCTGCGTGCGGCTCCGCGTCAGGAGACCCGGCTCGGCTCGAAGAAGACCCCTCCCAGGTAGTCGTAGGCCACTGTCGCCGGCCGAGGCGTCCGCCGACACATCCGTGAGCAGTTCGATCAGTACGGCGCGTGCCCGCGCGACGCGTGAGCGTACGGTCCCGATGGGACAGCCGATGGCCGCGGCGGCCTCCGCGTAGGGGAAGCCGAGAAGTTGGGTGAGCACGAATGCCTCGCGGCGTTCTTCCGGGATCGAGGACAGCAGTTCGGCCAGGGCGACCCCCTCCTCGAAGCCGGGCACGTCGTACTGCTGGGCATGCTCCGCCGCGCTCTGCCAGTCGTCCCGGTCCGCGAGCCTGGGCCTGGCGGCGGCATGGCGGAAGCTGTCCGCCACGGTTCGGCGGGCGATGGAGAGAAGCCATGTGCGGGCGGACGATCGGCCTTCGAATCCGGGCAGGCTGGTGAGCGCCCGGAGGAATACGTCCTGGGTGAGGTCGTCGGCCGCCTGGGTGTCCGCGCTGAGGTAGGCGACGTAACGCCAGACGTCGCGGTGAAGTGCGCGGACGAAACGGTCCGCCTTCGCGGGGTCCCCGTCACGTGCCGCCAGCGCGAGCCGTGTAGCCGTGGCATCGGACGTACTGGTGTGCCGTGTCGGCGCCGCTTCGGGCGAAGAGGTGTGCCGTGCCGGCGCCGGTGTTCTCCCGGCAGGTGGGTACTGGGCATGAGTCATCGCCACAAGGTCCTTACAGGCGCGTGGTGTCCGGCGCCGCGCGAGGCGCGCCGGTGAGGGGAACGGCCTGCCGGAAGGCAGCGCCGATGCCCGAGGCGCCGCAAGGTGCTCCGCGCGCGCTCGGGGAAGCCGCTGTCGCTATACGACAGCCGGTCCCGTCGGCGGGCCACGCGAGGTGATGCTGTGAACGAGCAGGAGCCGCGCGGGCGTCTGCTCCGTGCGCCGGCGTCGAACGCGCGGGCGCGGACGCTGTGGGTGCACGGCGAGGCGGAGCAGGAGCTGGAGCGGCGTCCAGAGCCGCCCCGCGAACGCACGCAGTACCCGGAAGAGGGCTCGCTCCCCGTATGCGAGCCACAGGCCGCACAGCACGGCGGCCAGCAGGTGAGCCGCGAGCATTCCTCCCGGAACCACGGCGGCCATGCCCTGGCCGCCGTGCACGGCCGACCCCATGCCGGCCGCCGCGTCGGTGGTCATGCCGTGCAGCGCGTGGAGGCCGTGACCGCCCGGATCGGCCGCCGCGGTTGCGAGGGTGCCGGGAGGAGGGCGGGAGATGAGGTTCCCCAGCCCGGCGTCCGTGACGATCGCGACCGCCTCCCGCTCGGAGAGCAGGGACGCGCCGTCTCCGCACAGCAGCTTCTCGGCCCACTGGCGGGCGAAGGACACCGGCGGGGCCGGCGGTGGCTGGGCGAATGTGAAGCCCGCATGGAGCGCGGTCTGTGCCACGACGGCTGCCGAAGTGACGGCGAGCAGCCCCCTCTCACGGCCCGCGAGGACCCAGGCGGCGGCAACCGTGCTCGCGAACGCCGCGGACATCGCCCGCCCGGAAACCGGAGTGCCCGACATGAGGACATGGCCCGTCGCCGCGAGCAGCACACAGACGACTGCGAACAACGCAGCCCGCACAGCTCGGGAACACCGGCCTGAATCCATGGCGGCCCCATCCTCGCACCGACGGTCGGCCCGGCGCAGGTGGGAAGCGGGATGCGTGGGTTCGTGACAGAAGGACATCTGATGCCGTCCGGCGTCGTCACACGGGGTTCCCCGTGCCGGCCTCCGGTACCTGATCCGCCCTCAGGCGCGGAGAGCGGCGTCGAGATCGCGGATGAACTCCCCCACGCGCCCGCCCCCGGGAGGCGCGCCGGGCAGACGGCCCAGCACCGCGGTGACCGCCGGCGGCGCGTGATGACACGCCCAGTCGAGGATCCCCGCCGTCACCGGTGGTCCCTCTCCGGCGGCCAGCTCTTCCGCTCGTGCCGCATGCGCTGCCGCGCCGAGGATGTGCTTCACCTGATGAGCGCTGGCCTTGGGATGGAGGAAGGCAGCGGCGGCCGCATGACTCGCCGCTCGTGCCGCGTCGGCCGCGGCGGGTGAATCGGCTTCTCCCGCCGCCTTGTACGCCGCCCATGCACTCTGCCGCAGAGCGCCCGTGCGACGGCCGCCCCCGGCGAAGGCGTGTGCCGCGTCGATGGCGTCGCGCGGGCGCGTGTCGGAAGGAAGGACGTCTTCGAAGACCGACAGCGCCCTGCGCGCGCAGTCAGCCGCATAGCCCGCGATCTCACGGAGTTCGTCTTCGCTCAGCTCGATCGTGTCCGGGTCGGTAGGCACGGCTCCATCCTGTCGCAGGTCGCGTCCGGCGGGGACGCCGGGGCGCAGGTGCCTGTGAAGAGCCCGCTGCACCAAGGCATCTGAGGGCCCGGCTCCATCGGGGCCCGCGCCAGGGCCCCGCGCCAGGGCGCAGGGCCCACGCGTCCCGGTCAGTCGGCGGCGTACGTGCGCTTCCCGCGCCGGTAGGCGAACTCGCCGAGCAGGATGTCCAGGACGAGGAACGCCGCCAGCGGGATGCCGAGCAGCGGCACGAAGTACCCCAGGGCGGCCACGACCGCCATCAGCGGAACCAGCACGTGGGGAGGGACCTTCTGCCACGCGCCCCGAGGCAGCGGACGGCCGAAGGCGGCGCCCCGCCCGCGCTGCCACCACATCCTGTACCCCAGCACGATCTGGAGGATCAGACCGAAGGCGAGGGCGATGAGCACGATCTGGTTGACGGGTCCGAACAGGACGCCGGTATGGGCGTCGATACCCCAGCGGGTCAGTTTGGCGAGCAACGGGTAGTCGGCGAACCGCACCACGTCGGTGACCTCGCCGGTGGCCGGATCGATGGCGACCGCGTCCTGCTTCTCGGGCCAGCTCCGCTGGATCTGGCGCACGACGTACGCCGACGAGGGGTCGGCAGGGGGCACGATCTCCACCGGGTTCGAGAGACGCTCGGCGCGAGCCGTACTCAGTGCGGCGTCGATTCCGATGTCCTCGCCCTTCGCCCCCGCGGGCCCACCTACCGGCATGTGTTCGGCGTGCTCGCCACCGGAGGCCACGCCCGCTGTGAGGACCGGCGTCGTCTGGCCGATGGCCTCACGCAGGTCCGCGACGCTCTGCCCCGCATACGTCGACCAGGTCAGGCCCGTGGCCGATAGGAAGAAGAGGCCGATCGCCACCCAGACGCCCACCGTGCCGTGCAACGAGAGGGTACGCCGACGCCCGGTCGCCCCACGCACCTTCCGACGTGCCCGTCGGCGTCCGAACCACAGCACGAGACCACCTGCGGCTATCACCCACAGCCAGCTGGCGGCGAGTTCGCTGTAGAGGCGGCCCGTCTGGCCCAGGTGCAGGTCGCGATGGAGTTCGTCGATCCAGGTGCGCAGGGGCAGCGCGCCGGAGGACCCGTACTGCTCCAGCGCGCCGGTCAGTTCGCCCGTGTACGGGTTCACGAACACGGCGAGCGTATGGTCGGCGTTCACCCCCGGCACTCCGGACAGCAGGACACGTGTGGTCGCGCCGTCCTCCGGCGACGGCCTGACCGCGCTGACCTCCCCCTCGGGATGGGCCTCGCGAGCTGCCGCCACCTGTCGCGAGACCGGCAGCTCGCTCTCGCCCACGGGCACTCGCAGCTGATCCGCGTACACGATTTTCTCGGCCTGGTACGAACCCGCGTAGAGGAGCCCCGTCGTGGCGGCGACCAGCAGGAACGGCGCGATGAGCACACCGGCGTAGAAGTGCAGTCTCAGCACCAGCGGCCGGAGGGACGCCCATGCGGTACGCCCTCCGGGTGGATCGGGCTGTCGGGTCTCCTCCGGATCACCGGAAGTGAGCACCGCTTGCTCGACGGACATGGCTGGTCTCCTTAACGCGCGCGGGACGGGGCGGGCAGACCGTGGTCGGCCGGTCGAGTAGTCGGAGCGGAGCGACCGGTAGTTCCCGGCGACGCGCATGCTCTGCGTCACTTCCGGCCAGGAGGGTCGCGCCGCCACGCGCACGTCCGTTCCGCCGCGTTGTGTCCCGGTCGCCGCGTCGCGTCACGAAGCCCCGCCACAAGCCCTGTTCGGCCCGCCCTTGCGGGCCGGCGGCGGTCTCAGCCCGTCGCCGCCGCGCGGTAGGGGCGGAAGAAGGCACGGAGTTCCTCCGCGTAGAGCTCGGGCTCCTCGAAGGCCGCGAAATGCCCGCCACGCGGGGGCTCGGTCACGCGCACCATGTTCGTCGTGCGCTCCAGCCACGCCTGCGGAGGGCGGACGATGTCGCCGGGGAAGAGCGAGAAGCCGGACGGCACCTCGACCCGCCGGGCGAGCTGTGCGGGCGGGATCGCGGCGTTCGCACGGTACATGCGCATGGATGAGCCGATCGTCCCGGTCAGCCAGTACAGCGTGATGTTCGTGAGGATCTCGTCCTTCGTGAAGCTCCGCTCGACGTCGCCGTCGCAGTCGCTCCAGGCCCGGAGCTTCTCCACCATCCACGCCGCGAGCCCGGCCGGTGAGTCGTTGAGCCCGACGGCGGCGGTCTGGGGCTTCGTGCGGTGGATCGCGGCATAGGCGCCCTCGGTCGCGCCCCAGGCCGCCGCACCTTCCATCCAGGACCGCTCCTCCGGCGCGAGGTCCGCCGGGTCGCCGGTGAAGACGGGCAGGCCACCGTCGGTGCGGTGGACGGCAACGACCCGGTGGGGGTGGTCGAGGCCGAGGTAGCGGCTCACATGGCTGCCGATGTCCCCGCCCGCCGCGCCGAACCTCTCGTAACCGAGGACGGTCATGAGGTCGGCCCACAGAGCGGCGACGGCGATGGAGTCGAGGGGCGGGCCGAGTGGCCGGTCGGAATACCCGTAACCCGGCATGTCGGGCACGACCACGTCGAACGCGTCGGCCGGATCGCCGCCGTGTGCGCCGGGGTCCGTGAGGAGGGGGATCACCTTCGAGTAGCGCCAGAAGGAGTCCGGCCATCCGTGGCTGAGGACCAGCGGCAGGACGGGTCCGGCCGGTGCGACGGCCCGGGCGTGCACGAAATGGACTCCGAGGCCGCCCAGCGGGACCCGGAAGCGGGGCAGCCGGGCGAGCGCCGCCTCCTGCGCCGGCCAGTCGAAGCTCTCCGCCCAGTACTCGACGAGCCCACGGAGATAGGCCAGGTCGGTCCCGAGCGACCATCCGGCGTCCTCAGGCGTGTCCGGCCAGCGCGTCGCGCGCAGCCGCGCGCGCAGGTCTTCCAGCGCCGCGGGAGCGGTCTGCTGGATGAACGGCTCTGGGCGGGGCTGGGCGTCCGGCATGGACGCATCCTAGAGGCGGCGCCGCACTGTGGTCCGGCGCCGGCCCGGGAACCACCGAGCGGCCGAAAGGTGGCTGGACCTGCTCCGGAGCCCGTGACGTCCCGGGAGTACAGTCTCCCCCTGCCCCGTAGCCCCCAGTACACCAGGTGAGAGATGTCCAGCCACATGGATCAGCGATCCAGCCACGCCAGACCCGACGACGCCCTTCTTTACGCGGAGCGCGCGCAACGGCTGCGGCGGCGGCTGGAGCGCCTGATCGGCATCGCCGCGACCGAGGGCAACAAGGTCGTCCCCCTCCGCAACGGGGACCAGATCTTCGCCTCGATGCTGGACTCCATCCGGGGTGCCGAGCACACCGTGGACATGATGACGTTCGTGTACTGGCGAGGGGACATCGCCCGCGAGTTCGCCGAGGCGCTGTCGGAGCGGGCCCGCTCCGGTGTGCGGGTGCGGCTGCTGCTGGACGGGTTCGGATCCCGGCTCATCGAGAAGGACCAGCTGGCCTTGATGGACGAGGCCGGGGTGGAGGTGGCGTGGTTCCGCAAGCCCCTGTACCTCTCGCCGCTCAAGCAGAACCACCGCTGTCATCGCAAGGTCCTCATCACGGATGAGGTGACGGCGTTCACCGGCGGCGTCGGGATAGCCGAGGAGTGGTGCGGTGACGCCCGCGACGAGACCGAGTGGCGGGACACCCATGTGCGGGTGCAGGGTCCGGCGGTGGACGGTCTGGCCGCCGCGTTCGCGCAGAACTGGGCAGAGTGCCACGACGAGCTGTTCACCGAACGTGACAGGTTCGTCAACGCGACGCATCACGGCGAGTCGGTCGTCCAGGTGGTGCGCGGGTCGGCCGGCTTCGGCTGGCAGGACATGCAGACCCTGCTCCGCGTCGTCCTGGAGTCCGCCGAGGAGCGGATCCGGCTCACCACGGCGTACTTCGCGCCCGACGCGTACTTCATCGGGCTGCTGTGCGACGCGGCCCGCCGGGGCGTCTCCGTGGAAATCCTGCTCCCCGGGCCGCACACGGACAAGCGGGTGTGCCAGCTGGCCGGGCAGCACCACTACGAGGAGCTCAACGCCTGCGGCGTGAAGATCTACCAGTACCAGCCGACCATGCTCCACACGAAGGCGCTGACGGTGGACGGTGTCGGCTCGCTGATCGGCTCGACGAACTTCAACCGCCGCTCGCTCGAACACGACGAAGAGGTGATGCTCGCCGTCCTCGACCGGGAGTTCACCGCCACACTGGACGGTCACTTCGAGAAGGACGTGGAGCAGAGCACGCCGATCGAGGCGGGCCGGTGGAAGCGCCGTTCACCCGTGCAGAGGATCCGGGAGGCGGCGGTCCTGCCGATCCGCCGCTGGCTGTGACGCGTACAGGCGAATGCGCCACCACGAGGAGTGGTGGCGCACCCGTGCTTCTCACGCGGTCGGTCAGCCGCCGACGTACCAGCTGAAGCCGCCGGACGAGGCGGCCACGGCCATCAGGACGACGAAGAGGATCACGTCGATGATGCCGAGGACGAGTCCGGCCTTCGCCATCCCGGCACCGCCCTTCGCGGGCACCTTGCGCAGGCCGACGGCGCCGAGAACGATGGCGACCGGCCCCAGGATCACGCTGAAGAAGACGAGGCCCACGATTCCGCAGACCAGGCTTGCGACAGCGAGACCGTTGGTCCCGGACCTGGGAGTGGCCATGGACGAACTGTCGTAGTGCGACATCACTTTCTCCCGTCGGTTCATCGTGCTGTGTGCTTGGTGAAATGCGGGTGGTGCTCGGTGAATTGCGGGTGCCCCTCTTCCCATGCCCCAATCACCCGATTCCCGGGGGTGTGACGGCTCCGGACCGGGGCATACGGGCTGTCACCTGCCGCTTGTCAGGTGAAGGGAGTGCTTCATGAGCGAGTCTGTCGAGACACGGCCGGAGACGACTGCGGTGGTGACGGAGCCCGTGCCCGATCTGCAGCTTCAGCTGCTGATCCAACTGCTGGACAGAGAACAGCGCTCCAGCCTGCCGATCACCCTCGCTCTGGCCGGTGGCGTACTCCACGGAGACGTGATCGGCCACGAGGCGTGGAAGGCGGACTGGGCGCGAAGCCTCCGCCAGGTCGAGGGTGAGGGTGCGAACCTGATCGCGGAGTTCCCGGAGACGGTGGACCAGGGCATCAGGGAGCTGGGGGCCGGGGACGGAACGACACAGCTCCCGCGCTGGATTCACCTCAGGGACGCCACACTGGTCTTCGGCGGCACGGGATCCCTGCGACTGCCTCTGTGGCGCGGACGTCTGGCCGATGTGTCCGGGTGGGCGCTGGGACGGCCGCAGTGACAGGAAGCGTGTAGGGCGACAGCCGACGGGCGCACGCCAGACCGGTCCGTCGGCTGTCTGCTGCTGTGGCGGGCAGTCGGCTTCCTCTCTCGCCGCCCCTGGGGGACGCGTCCGGCACCCGGCGCTGTCCTATGCGGGCAGCGCCGTCCCCAGCTGGACGTTCAGCGCGGCGAGAAGCCAGTCGTGCGCCGACCCGGGCGTCGGCTCGGGCGGGCCGACGGGCCGACTGACCAGCTCGGCCGTCAGTTCCCAGTAACGGTCGATGCGCGGATCGGCCGCGAGCTGTCGGGCGAGCGCGAGACGGAAGTCCGTGGTGTCCGCGGTGCCGTGGGCGCTCGCGTACGCGTCCACGAACCCGTCCAGCGCCTCCCCCGGAAACGGCTCCCTGTCCTGGCGCATCTCGGTGCTCGCCAGGTCGTACGCCTCGGCCAGGCCCGCGTACAGCACGGCCGACGCGCGGGCACCGGCAGCCCGGTGCGCGTGCGGCTGCGTGGCCTCGTTCCCGTCGCAGGGGCGGGACACCAGGGCGGAGAGCCGGGCGAAGGCGAGCACCTGGACCGGCTCGGGATCCTCGGGGGGCTGCGGGACCGCGGCCTCCAGGAACGCCCCCACGGAGCGGGCCGGCATCCGCGGCGGCAGCCAGGCGCGCCAGAACCGGGCCAGGGGCGCGGTGCTCGGCGGCGCGGTCACCGATCCGATCAGGCGCAGTCGGGCGGCGCGTTCCGGCGCCGGACACTCCTGCACCGAGCGGAGCGCCGCCTCTCTCCAGCGCAGTGCCGTCAGCTGGGAGCCGAGTGTGCTCAGCTGCCCGGCTACGGCGTCCTCCAGAGCGCCGCCCGCGCGACCCGCGGTGTCCTCCTCGTCCAGGATGCGGCGCACCGCGGAGACCGGCAGGTCCATGGTGCGCAGGGAGCGGATCATCCTCAGCCGTTCGAGCGAGTCGGGACCGTACCTGCGGTGGCCGCCGGCGCTGCGGGACGCCTCGGGCAGCAGACCGCTGTCGGAGTAGAAGCGGACCGTCTTGACGCTGACTCCCGCCCGCTCGGCGAGTTCGCCGATGCCGCACAGTCCGTCGGGCGAAGAGAACACTTGAACCTCCCTCAGGGGGAGTTCCTACGGTACCCGGGAGAGGGCCGGCGATCGGGCCGGTCCGGAACGACGGCGTGACGAGGAGCGACCATGATCGCGTTCATCCTGGTGCCCGGTGTGTTCACCGGCCCGTACGTGTGGGACGACACGGCCTCGCGGCTGACCGCGGCGGGTGCCGAGGTCCATGCGGTGTCCCTGACCGGACTCGACGGAACCCGCGCTTCCACCGGTGAGGACATCGATCTGGAGACGCACATCGCGGACGTCCTCGCGGTGATCGACCCGGTCGCGGGATCGGCCGGCCGGGAGATCGTGCTGGTCGGCCACGACTACGGCATCCATCCGGTGCTGGGCGCCGCCGACCGGCGGGCAGAGTCGGTCGCCCGGATCGTCTACCTGGACTCGGGACTGCCCCAGGACGGTGTCCCGGCCCTGGCCGCCGTGGCCGACCAGGGCCTGCGCGAGGAGGTGCTGCGGGTCGCCGGAGGGAGGGCGCGGGGGTCGGGCGCGGTGCTGCCGCCTCCGGCACGCGACGCATGGCAGCTCTGGGGCAGCACCGCGGGCGTCCCCGACACGGCGCTCGACCGGCTCACCGCCCTCGCCTCGCCGCAGCCGCTGGGCACGCTGCTCCAGCCGATGGAACTGACCGGTGCGGCGGCCACGGTGCCCATGGCCGGAGTGCTGTGTACCGGCGGCGGAGCGAGCATCGCGATGGTGCAGGCCCGCGTGGACTTCGGCGAACCCGCCCTGCAGGCGCTGACAGACCCTCGAGTGACCTTCTTCGAACTGCCCACAGGGCACTGGCCGATGCTGTCCGACCCCACCGCACTCGCTGACACCCTGCTCGAAGCCGCGGCCGGAAGGGGGCACCGCCTGACTCCGGCGGGCGCCGCACAGCCGGAGCCGTTCCTGCTGGACGTGCCCGAGCTCCCCCGTGAGCGCACCGGCAACGTCGACCTGTACCTGCCGCCCTCCGCCCAGGGCCCCCGCCCCGCGCTGCTCTTCGTCCACGGCGGCCCTGTGCCCCGCGAGGCCCGCCCGACCCCACGGGACTGGCCCGTGCTGACGGGATACGCCCGTTACGCCGCCGACAACGGAGTGGTGGGTGTCACCCTCGACCACTGTCTGCACGCCGTCACCGACTACGAGCCGGCCGCCGACGATGTGGCGGCCGCGGTGGAGCGGGTCCGTGCCGATCCGCGGGTGGACGCGGACCGGGTCGCCCTGTGGTTCTTCTCGGGCAGCGGTCCGCTCACCGCGGACTGGATCGGCAAGCCCCCGCCGTGGCTGCGCTGCCTGGCGGCCGACTACCCCATCATGGCGCCCCTGCCGAGCTGGGGGCGGCTGGACAGCCGCTTCCACCCGGCGGACGCGGTCGCCCACGCGGGTTCTCTGCCCCTGGTGCTGGTCCGGGCCGGGCTGGAGACGGACGGGATCGCGGCCACCGTGGAGGAGTTCCTGACCGCTGCCCACGAGAGCGGGGCCGACATCGAGGTGATCGACGTGCCGAACGGCCACCACGGTTTCGAGACGGTCGACCGGACCGACGAATCGCGCGAGGCCGTACACCGCGCGATGCGGACGGTTCTGCGTCACCTGACGACCTGACCGTAACCGCCGCCACACTCCGGGCCGCTCGCGGCGCGTACGGGACTCATCAGCCCTCGGCGCCGAGGCGCGACTCACGTACCCGGGGCGCCCGGAATGTGTCGCGGTAGTCCCGGGGCGAGGTCCCGGTGACCCGCAGCCAGCCCGAGACCGCGTCCGGATCACGGGCGAGGTGCAGGCGCAGGACATGGACGAGCATGACGACCTCCAGGTGCTCGGCCACCAGCGCGGCACCCATCTGCTCGCGTTGCAGTTCACGGTCGATCTGGGCGAGCGCCCATTGCAGGGTTTCGGCCCGTGCCGTGCCCGCCGGTACGTGAATGACTCCGGGAAGCCCTTCGAGCAGCAGCGTTCGCGCCCGGTCACCGAAGGAGAAAGCGGCCACCCACGAGCATCACGTCGTCCGAGCCGTCGCCCGTGCGTGCGAGACCGCCCAGGCCATCTGCGGCGGAGCGAGAGGCGCCACCTGCCGGACGACCGGCCCGGTCCTTGGGCACCCGGGTCACACGAACAGGCGATTTCCGTGGCGGCTGCTGGCTTCCGGGCGCGGAACGTGATCGAGTTGACAACCCGTCAGCCGCACGGGGGGACCAAGCCGAAGGACGCGGATGACGAACCGACAGCACCCGCCGCGGCCGGACGCCGTCGTCGTAGGCGCCGGTCTGGCGGGGCTGGCATGCGCACTCGACCTCAGCGGCGCGGGCCTCCGGGTCGAACTGCTGGAAGCCTCCGACGCGGTGGGGGGCCGGATGCGCACGGACCGCCAGGACGGCTTCCTCCTGGACCGCGGCTTCCAGGTCTTCAACACCTCCTACCCGCAGGTGAAGAAGCGCCTCGACCTGCGCGCACTGCGCCTGCGTCCGTTCACCCCGGGCATCATCGCCCGCACCCCCTCGGGGCGGGTGCGCGTCACCGATCCGACCCGGCGTCCGGAGGACGCCGGCAGTCTGCTGCCGGGACGTGTTCTCCCGGCCCGTGACCTCGCGGCCCTAGCCGCACTCACCGCCCGCGACGTCCTGCTCCCTGCGAAACGCCTGGCACGCATGACGGACCGCACCGCTTCGGAGGCGCTCGTCCGCGCCGGGCTGTCGCCGCGCGCGATCGAGGACCTTCTGCGGCCGTTCCTGTCCGGGGTGTTCCTGGAGGAGGGGCTGGAGACCTCCTCACGCTTCCTGCACCTGGTCTGGCGGAGCATGGCCCGCGGCACGCTCTGTCTGCCCGCCCACGGCATCGGCGCCGTGCCGGCCCAGCTCGCGGCCCGGCTGCCGGACGGCGCCCTCCGGCTGGACTCGGCCGTCGCCGAGGTCACGGACTCCGGGGTGCTCCTGGCTGACGGCGCCGAGCGGCCGGCCGCCTCCGTCGTCGTGGCCACGGACTCCGCCACGGCCACCCGCCTGCTGCCCGGCCTGCCGGTACCGGACAGCCGTACGGTGACGACGTACTACCACGCGGCCGACCGGTCGCCATTGACCGAACCGACCCTGGTCGTCGACAGCGGCCTCGCCGTCCTGAACAGCTGTGTCCTCACCGAGGTCGCACCCACCTACGCTCCCCCGGGCACGGCACTGGTCTCGACCTCCGTCCTCGGCGCGGGCCCTCCCGGCGGGGAGAAGACGGTCCGCGCACGGCTGGCCGAGCTCTACGACATGGACACGAGCACCTGGGAGACGGTCGCCGCCTACACAGTGGAGGGCGCACTGCCCGCCATGCGGCCTCCCTGGCCGCTGAGCCGTACGACCCGTTTCACGCCGGACCGGTACGTCTGCGGGGATCACCGGGCCACCGGGTCGGTACAGGGCGCGCTGGCCTCCGGCAGCAGAGCGGCACGCGAGGTGCTGGCCGACCGGGCGGCGGCGCGGACCCCCAGGACGTGACCGGACGCTTCCAGGGACGGGTGGACGACGCCGTCGTCGTGGGCGGCGGCGCCGCCGGGCTCTGCCTGGCCCACTGGCTCACCAGGACCGGCACGGGGGTGACGCTGGTCGAGGCACCCGATGGACCGCTGCGCCCGGGCGAACGCACCTGGTGCTACTGGGAGGCGGGCACCGGCGAGTTCGAGGAGGCCGTCGTCGCCTCCTGGCCGAGGCTGCGGGTACGAGGGCCGGACGGCGGCGTCGTCGAGTCGGACCCCGCGCCACTGCGTTACCGCATGGTGCGCTCGGGCCCCTTCGAACGGCTGGTCCACTCCCGCCTGGCGGCGGCCCCGGCGGCCCGCGTCCTGCGGGCCACCGCCCACGAGGTGCGCGACGCACCGTACGGCGCCGAGGTGCGCTGCACGACGGCCGGCGGACAACCGCTCACCCTGCGCGGCAGATACGTCTTCGACTCGCGGCCCGTGCGAGGCACACCGCCGCACCGCACACTGCTGCTGCAGCACTTCCGTGGCTGGTTCGTGCGCACCGCTGTCCCCCGCTTCGACCCCGGAGTGGCGGACCTCATGGACTTCCGGGTCCCGCAGCCCCGTCACGGTCTCGCATTCGGCTACGTACTGCCTCTGGCACCGGACCGGGCACTGGTGGAGTACACCGAGTTCTCCCGGGCCCCGCTCACGACGGACGCGTACGAGGCCGCTCTGCGGCAGTACACCGCGGACGTCCTGCGAATCGGCCGGTTCGCGGTGGAGTCGGCCGAGCAGGGCGTCATCCCCATGACCGACGCGCGCTTCCCCCGCCGGACCGGCCGCGCCGTCTTCCGTATCGGGGCCGCCGGGGGTGCCACCCGTCCGGCGACCGGTTACACGTTCGCCGCCGTGCAGCGTCAGAGCCGGGCCATCGCCACCGCACTGCGCCGCGGGCCCCCGGGTGTGCCGCCGCCGCACGGCCGCAGGGCTCTGGCCATGGACGCCGTGCTGCTCCGGGCGCTCGACACCGGTCGCGTGGACGGGCCGCGCTTCTTCACCGACCTCTTCCGCAGCATCCCCATGGAGCGGCTGCTGCGTTTCCTCGACGGCGGGAGCACGCCGTGGGAGGAGTTCGGGATCGGCCTGCGTACGCCTGTGGGCCCGATGCTCCGCACCGCGGCCGAACTCCCCTTTCTCGCCCGCCGGGCCACCGGCCGATCCGAAGAGAGCCCCGGATGACCCTCCTGCGGGACCATGACCTGGCACGCGCGTTCGATCACGCGTCGCTCACGTACGACCGGCTCACCGCGCTCGACCCGGGCTACCGCTCCGACCTCCTGCGCTCGGCGCACCGCCTCCGGCTGCCCCGCGGCGGAAGGGGGCTGCGGGTGCTCGATCTCGGCTGCGGGACGGGCGCGTCCACGCGGGCACTGCTTCGGGCGGCCCCGTATGCCAGGATCACGGCGGTCGACGCCTCCGCCGGCATGCTGGGGCGGGCGCGCGCGAAACGCTGGCCCCCGAACGTCCGCTTCCTTCACCGGTCCGCGGAGGAACTCCCCACCACGGACGACGACAGCACCTACGACGCCGTCTTCGCCGCCTACCTCTTCCGCAACGTCGCCGAACCCGGCGAGGTCCTCGAAGCCGTGCGCGCCCTCCTGAGTCCCGGCGGACGCCTGCTGGTCCACGAGTACAGCCTCAGCGGCTCCCCCGTGCACCGGGCCGTGTGGAACGCGGTCTGCCGGGGTGTCATCGTCCCGGCCGGCACACTGACCGGCGACCGCGAGCTGTATCACCATCTGTGGCGCAGCGTCCTCTCGTTCGACACGGCACCCGTCTTCGCGCAGCGGATCGCCCAGGCCGGGTTCCCCTTCGTGCGGACCGTTCCCGTCGGCGGCTGGCAGACCGGAATCGTCCACGTGTTCCTGGCCCGGAGCGGCGTGGAACCCGCCGGGCCCGAGGCGTCATGAGTATCCGCGGGTGCCGCCCCGACGCCACCCGGCACGGACGCGACCGCAGAGCCGAGGTGCTCCTGCCGGAACCGGGACGCGAGCGCTTCAGCGGCGACGCGCCGTCGACTGCGGTGATCGGTGGCGGTGTCGCCGGTCTCGCGGCGGCGACCGCACTCGCCGAACGCGGTGTCGGCGTGACGCTGTACGAACAGGGCGAGTCCCTCGGCGGACGCCTCGCCGGGTGGCCCGTCCACCTCGCCGACGGGTCCGCGGCGACGATGAGCCGCGGCTTCCACGCCTTCTTCCGCCAGTACTACAACCTGCGCGGACTCCTGCGTCGTGCGGATCCCGGACTCGCGGCGCTCACGCCACTGCCCGACTACCCGCTCCGGCACCGCGACGGCATGGCGGACAGTTTCGCCCGCGTGCCGAGGACGCCGCCGTGGAGCGCACTCGGATTCGTCGCGCTCAGCCCGTCGTTCGGCTGGCGCGACCTCGCCGCGATGAACCCCCGCGAGGCGCTGCCCCTCCTCGACGTGCGGGTCCCCGACGTGTACGAGCGGTTCGACGGGATCAGCGCCGAGGACTTCCTGCAGCGGATCGGCTTCCCCGAGGCGGCCCGTCACCTCGCCTTCGAGGTGTTCTCCCGCAGTTTCTTCGCCGACCCGCGCGAACTGTCCGCCGCCGAGCTGCTGCTGATGTTCCACATCTACTTCCTCGGGTCGTCCGAGGGGCTCCTCTTCGACGTGCCCGGCGAGCCGTTCCCGCAGGCGCTCTGGGAACCTCTGGGCGGCTGTCTGAGGCGGCTCGGCGCCGAGGTGCGCACCGGCACTCCGGTCCGCCGCGTCCGCCCGGCCGCCGGCGGGGACCTGATCGTGGAGACCGACGGTGCGGCCGACCGCCACCAGGCCGTGGTCCTCGCCCTGGACACGCGCGGCCTGCGCCATGTCGTGGGCGCGTCCGAGCAGTTGGGGGACCGATCCTGGCGGGCGGACGTCGCGGCCCTGCGCACGGCGCCACCGTTCCTCGTGTCCCGGCTGTGGCTCGACCGACCCGTGCGCGAGGAGCGTGCGGGGTTCCTGGGAACCAGTGGCTTCGACGGGCTCGACAACATCAGCGTCCTCGACCGCTGGGAAGGCGAATCGGCCCGCTGGGCCGCACGGACGGGCGGTTCCGTGGTCGAGCTCCACGCCTACGCCGTCGACGAGGGCGCTGAACCGAAGGAAGTCCAGCGCCGGATGCTCGACCGGCTGCACGAGATCTATCCCGAGACCGCCGACGCCGGAGTCGTCGACGCCCGCCACGAATGGCGCGCCGACTGCCCCGTCTTCTCCGTGGGCGGCTACCACCGCCGGCCGGCCGTACGCACGCCTCATCCTCGGGTCGTGCTGGCGGGCGACCTGGTCCGCACCGGCCTCCCCGTCGCCCTCATGGAGCGTGCGGCGACCTCGGGATTCCTTGCCGCCAACGCCCTCCTCGCCGACTGGGGCATCCGGGGTCAGGTGCTCTGGACCGTCCCGCGCGCCGGGCGCTCCCGGGTGCTGCGCGCCCTCGCGGCCCGAGCCGCGCGACAGTGACGCTCACCCGGGGAAGCGCCCGGTGCTCCGCAGCGACCAGCGGCGCTCCGCGTACGCCAGATCGTCGCGCCAGAGCCGTCCTGCCGTCCGGCGCATCAGCGGCCGCAGGGCGGGCGCGGCGGCGCGCGCCAGGGCGAAGCCCCGCCGGTCCGAGGCCGCGACGACGGCCTCGACCACCGCCGTCCGCGGGTCCGTGGCGCCGCGGGCGGTGAGCGGGGTGGCATGGGTCTCCACCACCGACCCCGCGCCCTCGCCGTCCGTGATGCGCATGACCACCGTGCGCGGTCCGGGCGCGGTGAACACCGCCCGCACCGGCACCACCAGCCGGCCCGCGACCTTGAACGAGACGTCGACGGCGAACGCGTCGTCCCCGCCGTCCTCGGGGGTACCGGCCACCTTCAGGCCGACGAACGCGTACGGGTGGAACCAGGAACCGTGCCAGGGGTCGAGCCTGTTGGCGACCACATCCTCGGGTTCGCACCGGCCCGCCGCCGTGAACACCGCGTCGACGGCGTCCCCCTGCACCGGCCTCACCGGGACGACAGGGCGGTCCAGCGGGGTCTCGCCCCCGGCAGAGTCCAGTCTCACCCAGACCAGCACCCCGTCGTCGTACAGCGGATACGGCTCCCACCCGGCGAACGGTCCGCCGTCCAGGGCCAGACCGTGCCAGTGGCACAGGAGCGTCCCGCACACCACCCGGCCTTCGCGCAGCGGGGCTCCCAGGTGGGGGCACTCCCCCGGGCCGGCGCGCAGCGCGCCGGCCTCCGTCCGCCACAGGACGACTTCCACCCCGGCGACCGTCCGGCCGTACGGCCGGTCCCGCGCCCCGATCTCACGGGACGCCCCGACGACGTACCAGTTGCCCGACGGCCGGGCGGCGGCCCGCTTCAGGGCCTCGGCGATCATGGTGGGCCTCGCCTCGCGCCAGGTCGGGGCCTGGCGCTCCCAGCGGGGGGCCCGCAGCACCCGCAGGGGTGACGTCCATGTCGGCCTTCTCCGCGGGGCGTTCATCGCAGCACCCCCTCCGCCCCGGCGACCGCGCCCGGCTCCGTCACAGGTGGCCGGCTCCGCATCCGCGCTCCCAGGATCCGTGCGAGCCCGCCCGCCGCGGTGACGGCCCGCCGTCGGCGCGGCACCACGGCACGACGGTGCAGCACCCGGTAGTCGTCGGCGGCGATCGCGTCCAGGATCCCCCGGTACAGGACGAACGCCGTGCGGATGCAGGGCCGTACCCGCGGCTCCAGCATGGCGATGCCCGGTTCCGCCTCCCGGTACACGGTCCGGATCACCGCGTCGGCCTCGACGAAGGCGGCCCGGATGCGCGGGTCGTGCCGGCCCGTACGGCGGCTCCACTCCAGCAGGGGCCGTTCCACTCCGTGGGCGGCGAGCAGGTCCGCCGGCAGGTAGACGCGCCCCCGGCCCAGGTCCTCGCCCACGTCCCGCAGGAAGTTGGTCAGCTGGAAGGCCACTCCGAGTGCGGCCGCGTGCGGGGCCGCCTCCTCACGGGGCACGACCGTCCCGAGCACGGGCAGCATCTGTAGGCCGATCACCGCTGCGGAACCGTGCATGTAGGCACGCAGATCGGCGTACGTCGGATAGTCGGTGACGGTCAGGTCGCTGCGCATGGATGCCAGGAAGTCGGTGAACAGGCCGTGATCGATGGCGTAGCGCTCGGCGGTGTCCGCCACGGCCATGACCACGGACTCCTCGCCCTGTCCCGTGCGCAGTCCGTGGGCCAGGTCGCTCTCCAGCAGTCGCAGCAGGCGGTCGCGCTCCTCGGGGGACTGCCGGCGGTCGAGGTCGTCCACGATGTCGTCGGCCCACCGGGCGAAGCCGTACAGCGCGTGCACGGCGCAGCGGCGTTCGACCGGCAGCAACCGGGTGGCCAGGAAGTACGTCCGGCCGTGACGGGCGTTGAGCAGCCGGCACCGGGAGTAGGCGGCGCGCAGGGCGGGCCCGGTGATCCCGGCGGCATCCAGTTCACGGCGGTTCATCGGCTCTGCCCTTCGAGGACGGCGGGACGACGGCGCGCAGCCGTCGTGCGGGAAAGGCCGGTGATGCGGGCGGCGGCGAGCTTGCCGCTCACGAGTACCGTCGGCACGCCCACCCCGGGTGTGGTTCCGCACCCGGCGAGGACGACGTTGTCGTAGCCGCGTACGAGGTTGCGTGGCCTGAACGGACCGGTCTGCGCGAAGGTGTGCGACACGGAGAACGGAGTGCCCGCCGCATGGCCCTGGGCCGTCCAGTCCACCGGGGTGACCAGCAGCTCCCGGTCCATGGACGCCTCGAAGCCGTCGAGCCCCCGGCGCTCCAGCTCGGCCAGCAGACTGTCCCGGTAGCGCGGTCCCAGTCCGCGCCAGGTGCCCGCCGAGGGGCCGGTCGTGGTGTTGGGGCACGGGGCCAGGACGTAGTGCAGATGTCTGCCCCGCGGTGCGAGTGACGGGTCGTGCGTCGTCGGGCGGGTGATGAGCAGCGACGGGTCGCTCATGAGCCGGCCGGTTCTGGTGAGTTCGTCGAAGGTGCGCTCCCATGCCGCGCC
Organism: Streptomyces sp. NPDC060209; assembly: GCF_042728155.1. Classification (NCBI taxonomy): domain Bacteria; kingdom Bacillati; phylum Actinomycetota; class Actinomycetes; order Kitasatosporales; family Streptomycetaceae; genus Streptomyces; species Streptomyces sp. NPDC060209. Next base: position 13,344 of record NZ_JBHWZS010000039.1, on the reverse strand, counting down.
GAAGGAGAGCGTGTGGTGCGCCAGTTCCGGCCATGTGCGGTCCGTGCCGGCGTGCAGGATCACTGCCGACGGCGCGTGGCGCAGCGGCACGGGGCGGCGCGGCGCCCGGCCCAGGAGCCGGTGGACGACGGGCAGATCCGGTGTCAGGACGACCGCGTCGCAGGCGATCCGTTCCCCCGACGCCAGGCGGACGGCACGCACCCGCCCCGCGGACCGTTCCAGTGCGCTGACCTCGGCGGACCACATGAACCGTCCCCCGGCGTCGGACGCCGCGTCGGCCATGGCCCGGGGCAGCGCGTACATGCCGCCCTTCGGGAACCAGACGCCCGCGACCGTGTCCATGTAGGCGATGACGGCGTAGGCGGCGAGGGCACGGGCCGGGGCGACTCCCGCGTAGAGCGCCTGGAAGGAGAACACCCGGCGCAGCCGTGGGTCCGAGAGGAATCTGCCGATCTGCGGATCGAGCCGCCCGAAGCCCCCCAGGGCCGCCAGCCGGGCGAGGTCCGGGTGCAGGAGCTGGAAGGGCGAGTCGAAGTTGGTGTCGATGAAGCGGCTCATCTGTGCCCGGTACAACCGCTCCAGCCAGCTCCGCAGCCGGCGGTACCCCGCGGCCTCCGCGGAGCCGGCGAAGCGCCGCACCTCGTCCTCCATGGCGTCGCCGTCCGTGTGCACGTCGATCTGGCTGCCGTCCGCGAAACGGGCCCGGTAGGCCGGGTTCAGCGGAACCAGCTCCACCCGCCGGTGGAGGCTGTCCCCGACGGCGGCGAAGGCCTCGTCGGCCAGGTGCGGCATGGTCAGCACCGTCGGCCCGGTGTCGACCCGGTAGCCCCCGAGTTCCAGCCTTCCCGCACGGCCTCCGGGCCCGGCGTCCCGTTCGACGACGGTCACCCGGCGGCCCGCGCCGAGCAGATGAAGGGCGGCGGCGAGGCCGGACAGTCCGGCGCCGACCACCACCACATGGTCCGTCGGACCGGACACGGTCCTCATAGGCCCTCCCCTTCGCGGGAGAGGTCGGTTCCCACGGCCCGGGCCACCAGCACGGCGAACTCCCGCCGGGCAGGTGCGTCCGCCCCGGTGTCCGCGAAGTGACGGAGGCTCGACGCGGACAGAGAGGCGATCTCGTCCTCCACCACCGCCCGAGCACCCGTACGTTCCATTGCGGCGCGCATCCGGTCGACCGTTCCTCCACCGGCTGCGGCACCCTGCGGGCCGAGTTCGGCCAGAGCGTCGGAGTCGCCCGATTCGGCGGCGAGCCGGAGAGCGACCGCGAGGAGGCCGGTGAGCTTGCGTGCCCGCAGGTCCTCGTCCGCGGGCTTCCCCGTGACGGCCGGGTCCCCGAACGCGCCCAGCAGGTCGTCACGGAGCTGGAAAGCGAGTCCCGCGCACCGTCCGGCGGACCGCAGGCCGTCCATGGTGCGGGCATCTGCCCCCGCCATGGCCGCGCCCAGGGCGAGCGGCCGCTCCACGGTGTAGAGCGCGCTCTTGAGCGTGGCGATCTTCCTGGACTGGGCCGGGTCGGAGGAACCGGTCGCCTGCGCCCGCATGTCCAGGTACTGCCCTGCGACCATCTCGCCGCGCATCGCCTGCCATTCCCGGTGCAGCTGCTCGCCGTACGGGGAGGCCAGCGCGGTCTCGGTGAGCAGATCGTCGGCCCACGCCAGCGCCAGGTCTCCGGCCAGCACCGCGGCGGTGGCGGAGTAGGACGCGGCGGAACCGCTCATGCCGGCCGCTCGGTGCACGCGCGCGAAGTCCGCGTGCACGGCGGGCGCGCCCCGGCGTACCGGCGATTCGTCCATGACGTCGTCGTGCACCAGCGCGCAGGCCTGCAGCAGTTCCAGAGCGGCGCCGATGCGCAGCGGCGTTCCGGGGTCGCCGGAACCTCCTGCCGCCAGCCACCCGCACCAGACGAACGCCGTCCGCAGCCGCTTGCCGCCGTGCAGGACGAACGCTGCGACCCGGGACGCCACCTCTTCGGCGAACACGGCGTCCACCCGCCGTGCTTCCCGCAGTCTGCTGTGCAGGTGCTCCTCGAGGACGACGTCGACGGCCGCTGCCGTTTCACCGACCGTGCGTGGGGCGCGGCCGCCATCCGTGTCGCCGCCGGGATCGAGGCCGGTACCCGCGCCGGTCCCTGCCCGCGTCGCCCGTGGCCCGAGCATGGACAGCCCCTTTCGCTCGGTTGTCCGCTTCGCGTCCACCGGTGCTTCCGGCCGCGAGGACCGCGGATGCGCCTATGCCTGCCCTGTGCACGGCAGGGTCGGAGCGGAGTTCACCCGGACGGCGGACGGAAGGGCGGTAGCGGATCGGGGCAGCCCGGTGCCTGCCGCCTTCCCCTGGACGAGGGCAGGCGGCGGCGCGTCACGGCGTCGGCGGTGCTCAGGGGCCGCCCGACGGCGCCTGTCCGACGGGGCCGCCCCGGGCGGTATGCGGTCGATGCCGCTCCGGGCGGGAACGCGTGTGGTTCAGCCCTGGGCGGGAGTGCGTACGTGCCGGCCCGCCGAGGACTCAGCCGCTGTCCGACACCCAGGACGTACGGTCCTCGTGGCGGTGGACCTTCACCCGGGGACGCGCCTTCCGCAGTGCCGCCTCCAGCAACCGCACGTCGTTCTCCGGCGGGTTGAACGCGGCCCGCGTGCGATAGGCCGTGCGGCCGACCCGCAGCTCCAGGATCTTGCTGCCGCCCCCGTCGACGGACCGGTAGCCCACGGTGAGCGGCCGGAGTTCCGTCAACGCGTCGAGGGGGTGGGTGACCTCGGCGCCGCTGCGCCTGCGCAGCACCAGTACCGGTGGAGGGCCGGGCCGGATGTCCGCCGCCACGACGGAACGGCGGTCGCGTATCCACGGCGGCAGCAGGAGACTGCCCCAGAAGACCGCGAACACCACACCCAGGAAGAGTCCGGCCAGCGGCTCGACCACTGAAGCCGCGCCCACTCCGAAGAGGTGCAGGAGAGTCACGACGACGCCACTCCCCCAGTCACTGCGCTGCGGACGGTCGTTCCGGAACATCTCCCAGTGGAACGCACGGACTCTCTTGTCCTCGGTCACGGCTCCAGCATGGCGGCCCCGGCCCGCCCGCGGAAGAGCGCGCAGGGGCGCCCCGCCGCACTCGGGACCGGTGTTGTGCGAGGAGCTGCTACGGCGCGGCGCAGCCGGCCGACGCCGTAGGTCTCGTCACTGCCGGGGCACACCGCGCACGGGGTGCTTGCTCATGATCGAGACCCGGTTGAAGGCGTTGATGGTGATGGCGACCCAGACCACGGCCGAGATCTCGTCCTCGGAGAGGGACCGGCGCGCCGTGGCGTAGGCGTCCTCCTGCAGAACGCCGTCGGCGGGGTGCGTCGTCGCCTCGGCCAGGGCGAGTGCGGCACGCTCCTGCGCCGTGAAGACCTCGGTGTCGCGCCAGGCGGCAAGTACGCCCAGCCGCTGGGCCGTCTCGCCCGCGCGAAGCGCGGCGCGGGTGTGGACGTCCAGGCAGTAGGCGCAGCCGTTGATCTGTGACACCCGGAGGTTGACCAGTTCGACCAGATTGCGGTGCAGCCCCGCCTCCTGGGCGACCGTGCGTACCGCTTCGGCCGCGGCGGTCATGGCGTGGAAGGCCTTGGGACTCTGCTTGTCCACGTAGACCCGCTTCTCCACGTGGCCCGCCTCCGTGTCGTTCACCCTGGACTCCTCACCGGGACGTGCCGCCCCTCGCCGTGCCGTGCGCCCGGGTGGGCGACGGCTTATCATCAAGCATGATTGTTGAACATGAAAGCACCTTTGTCGCGCAGGGGGGCCCGCGATGAGTGGCGTGGACACCGGCCGGGACACGCCGCACACGGGCGGCGACGGCCAGGCGCCGGAGCCCGACGCCGGCGTGGACGTGCTGACGGCGAGAGACGTGCCCCTGGGCGGCCCGAGGGCGATGACGGTACGGCGTACGCTCCCGCAGAGGGCCCGCACGCTGATCGGGGCCTGGTGCTTCATCGACCACTACGGCCCCGACGACGTCGCCGAGACGGGCGGGATGGATGTGGCCCCACATCCGCACATCGGCCTGCAGACGGTCAGTTGGCTGTTCAGCGGGGAGATCGAGCACCGCGACAGCCTGGGCAGTCACGCCTTCGTGCGCCCCGGAGAGCTGAACCTCATGACCGGTGGCCACGGCATCAGCCACACGGAGGTCTCCACTCCCGGCACCACCGTCCTGCACGGCGTCCAGCTGTGGGTGGCGCTTCCCGGGGAACACCGGGACACCGGCCGCGACTTCCGGCATCATGCGCCGAACCCGGTCCACCGGGACGGAGCCGTGATCAGGGTGTTCCTCGGTTCTCTCGCCGGAGACACCTCGCCGGTGCCGACCTTCACCCCTCTGCTCGGTGCCGAGATCGTCCTCGAGCCGCACGCGACCACGACCCTCGACACGGACCCGGCCTTCGAGCACGGTCTCCTCGTCGACCGGGGCAGTGTCCGTATGGCCGGAACGCTGCTGCGCGGGGCCGAGCTGGGCTACCTCGGCCCGGGGAACGACAAGGTGACCCTGACCAACGAGACGGACGCCCCCGCCCGGGTCGTCCTCGTGGGCGGAACCCCCTTCGAGGAACAGATCGTCATGTGGTGGAACTTTGTCGGCCGTACGCACGAAGACATAAGCCAGGCGCGCGAGGACTGGGAGCACGGCACCCGATTCGGTGTGGTGGAGGGATACGACGGGGACCGCATCCCGGCTCCGCAGCTCCCTACAACTCGACTGAGGCCACGCTGACTTACTCGTTGACCCGCTACGACGCGTGCTGCGGGCGCATACCTGGTCCCTGGTCCCTGCTTCCGTTCCGACCTCCGACGGGACGGAAGCAGGGACCGCTCTCTCGCCAGAACTCGCATCCGGGGGCTGGAGGCTTTCGAACCCCGAGTGAATCCGCGACCCCGAAGGTTGGTCGATCCTCTGGTCGTCCCCCGTACGGCAGATGAATTCAGTTGCGGCGGGGTCGGTGAGCCCGGTGAGGTGACTCCATGGACAGTGCCACGGAGCAGGCGCAACGGACGAGGTCGGGAAGAGACCGGATGGCCACGGTGCGACCGGCACCATGGCACCGGTCGGCGGTGCTCGTGGCCTTGATGCTGGCCGCCTTCACCTTCAATACTGCCGAGAACCTGCCGATCGGCCTCCTGGAACTCATCTCCGGGAACCTGCGGGTGTCAGTGTCGGCGGTCGGCCTCTTGGTCACCGGTTACGGGGTGATGGTGGCCGTCGCGTCCTTGCCGCTCGCCCACGTCATGAGGTCGGTGCCACGACGTCATGTGCTCACAGGGGTACTGGCTGCGCTGGTCGTGTCCAGTCTGGTCGCGGCGCTGGCCACCTCCTACTGGCTGCTCCTTGTGGCACGGCTGCTGACCGCGCTCGCCCAGGCGCTGTTCTGGGCCGTGATGGGGCCGGTCGCGGTGGGCCTGTTCGCGCCCGAGATCCGCGGGCGCGTGGTCGGAGCGCTGTCCGTCGCCGGTTCGCTCGCCCTCGTGCTCGGTGTTCCCACCGGAACCTGGCTCGGCCGGCGGAGCGACTGGCCGGTGCCCGTTGCGATGCTGGCCGGTCTGGGACTCATCTCCCTCGTGACGATCGCGGTTCTGCTGCCGACCTCGCGTCCGGAGGAACAGCCCGCCGCCTACGGAACCAGTCCCGACGCCCGCCGGTTCGGGGTCGTACTGGCGGCCGGGGCCCTGGCCGCTACTGGCGCGTTCGCGGGATTTACCTACATCGTGAAGTTCCTGGGCGACGTGAGCCGGTTCTCCCCGAGCACGGTCAACGTCCTGTTCGTGGCTTTCGGTGTTGCGTGTCTGACCGGGGTGAGCGTCACCGGGGCGCTGCTGGACCGCTTTCCGCACGCCACGCTGGCCGCAGCGGTAGCCACGCAGGCGGTGGGCATGCTCGGCCTGTACGCGGCCGGTACCGATCCGGTGGCGGCGGTGGTGTTCCTGGTGCTGATGGGCTGTGCACTGGGGCCGGTGTTCATGACCACACAGAACGCGATGCTGCACTGCGCACCGGGACGCACGGATATCGCACTCGCGGCGAACTCCGGTTCGTACAACGCCGGGATTGCGGCAGGCGCCGCGCTCGGTGGTCTGGTCCTGCCGCTCGCCGACGTGCAGGGCACCTTCCTCGCCGGCGGGCTGCTGACCGTCGGGGCCTGCGCGGTGCTGCTCGGCGGGCATCTGCTGCGTCACGGACCGGAGCCCGCCGAATAGAGCTGCCGTCAGTCGGCGGCCGGTGCCTCTTTCCGTGGTCGACACAGCAGACCGTCGTGAAGGGGGCGAACGGTATCTCGCCGTACCGCTCCCGGGCCGCTGATGGGCGTGGACGGCATCCTCGATCGCGAGCGGACGGAGACCGAACAGCCCAGCGAGGTCGGCCGAACAGCAGGCCGCGGAGGGTTTCGACGGCGAGGGTGAAGGTCTGCTACTCGGCCTGCCCGGAGCGGGTCAAGGGAGCCGATGCCTGGGTGATCAGGGCCGGGGCGTGGCGGCGCACTCTATGACGATCATGGCGGCGTCGTCGTCCAGGTGTCCGCCGACGTGGTGCAGCAGGTCGCGCCGGAAGCGGCGGAGGAAGGCCTCGGGTTCGTTCTCGGTCCAGCCCGTGATGCGCTCGGTGAGCGGGTAGAACGCGCCGGTGGAGTCGCGGGCCTCGGTGACGCCGTCCGTGTACAGCAGCAGGAGGTCTCCCGGCTCGAACGGGAAGCTGTCGACGTGGTAGCGCGGCCGCGTCAGTTCGCCCAGGCCCAGCGGGGGCGCGGGATGAAGGGCGTCCATCGTCGTCGGACGTCCGTTGCGCAGGACGACCGGCGGGGGGTGCCCACAGGCGATCATTTCGACCTGGCCACCCCGGTCGGGGATGTCCAGGACTGTGGCGGTGATGAACGTTTCTCCGGAGCGGTCCGTCTCGCCCGGCTCCGCCAGGTCCCAGCACACGCTTCGGTCGAGATAGGTCACCAGATCGCCCAGGCTCGCCTGGCGGTGGGCCGCGGCGCGGAACGCTCCGAGCAGCAGGGCCGCGTCGCTGACGGCGGTCATCCCCTTGCCCCGCACGTCGCCGACGATCAGCCGGGTGCCGGAGGCGGTGCGCACCGCCGCGTACAGATCCCCGCCGATCTGGGCCTCGGCCTCGGCTGCGAGGTAGAGGGAGGCGACGCGCAGCGGACCGAGCTGCTTGGGCAGCGGCGGCAGGACGACCCGCTGGGCGGTCTCGGACACGTAGCGCACTTGCGCCAGTTCTTTGGCGCGTCGCTCCCGCAGCACGCAGAAGATCACGAGGCTCGTTCCGACCAGCACCAAAGCGATGATCTGCGCCTCGTGGTTGGCCGAGAGCAACTCCTCCGGATCACGCAGCACCCCGATGGTCGTCTGCGCCACCACCGCCAGTGCAGCGACCAGTCCCACTGTCCGGGGCCCGCCGAACGACGTGGTGATCGCCGGGGCCGCGACCAGCAGCGGACCCAAATGAATGTGGGGCGGCGCGAGAACGTCGACCACGCACACCGCAACGATCCACGCGATCGGGACGGCGACCCACGCATGACCCGCTCGCACCGAACGGCGAAGTCCTGTGAGGCGCTGCGACACACCTCCTCTCTACACCGTCTCCGCCCGGCTCGCACCGTCACAGCCGGGCAGGGCGGTCACATGCCGAGGGCGTTGCCGACTCGTCCTGGCACCCGAGCCTGGGGAATACGCCGGACCGCCGGGCGCCTACGCACCCGCGACCTCCCCACCGCCGCCGCTGACGACCGGACCGTTCGTCCGGGTCATCGCGCGGACCGGAAGAAGTTGCCCGCGACACGCGGTACTGCCAGGTGGATGGTCGCTGTCCTCTCTTGGCGGGTGGCGATTTCAGCACCACTGCTTCAAGCGGTTCGTGCACCGCTCGACCCCAGGGTGGTTAGGCTCCGGTCATGACTGCTCAGTGGCATGTCCTCATCGAGGAGGACACCCGTGTGACTCGACGGGCTGACGGCATCGACCTGAAACTGCACCGCTGGACACTGGTGGCCGAGCACCCCGTCAGTGGCACGGAGGAGCAGGCCCTCGCCGCGGCGGAGGAGGCGGCCCTGCACTACATGCCGGATGTCCTGGCCCGCCATGCCCGACCCGGTGACACCCCGGCCCGCAGAGCTTTCCTCACCTCTGACGGCGCCTGGCTCGTCCGGCTCGGGCAACACCACCGCGAGTGCCACATACGCGTGACCGCTGCCCGCCTCATGCACACGCAGGAGGAGAAGAAGGCCCCGCCCAAAACCTTCAAGGAAAAGGTCCGCCATGCTCTGGAGGGCCCCGAGCCCTCAGAGCGCCCATGGGCGCCCAAAGGCCAGTAGCCGCGCTTCGTTACCCGACGAGAATCAGGAAGGCCGGACCGGGCGGCCACCCACCGAATGGCTCCGCCGGTCTCGCGGCGCTTCCTCATCAGTCGACGGCCTTCAACTGGCCCAAGGCATGTCCGAGGCCGAGTTCAGTGGCACCACGGGTCTGGAAGCCCTGTTCGAACAGCTCAGCCGTGCGCTCCTGTACTCCTTCGCCTCGGACAAGTTGCTGGAACAGTGCTGCGTCTGCGCGTACTTCAGCAGGAGTTGGCAGACTGATGGCGTTGATCGCCGACTTGGCTGCGATCAGAGCTTCCCGGGGGAAACCACCCATCCTTGCGGCGGTCTCTGCTACGAACTCGTCCAGTTCGGCATCGGGACCGCACGGTTGACCCATCCGTAGCGTTCGGCGAGTTCGGCGTCGAAGTCCGCCGACGTCAGCACAACTTCGAGTGCACGGGCCCTGCCCAGCAGACGGGTGAGGTGCTGAATCGCTCCCGCGCCGGGAGGTGTTCCGATTCCCACTTCGGGCTGGCCCAGGATGGCGTTCTCACGGGAAGCGAAACGCATGTCGCAGGCGAGGAGGAACTCGCTGCCTGCTCCCCGGGCACGGCCTCGCAGTTTGGCGATGGTGACAACCGGGAGCTGGCTCAGCTTGCGAAACAGCATGCCCAGGGATGCATCGCCAGGCCCTCCGGCCTTCGCGGCCTCAGCGGTGTACTCGAGAACTTTCGTCATATCGACGTGAGGGAGGAAGAAGTCGGCGTCCGCACTGTCGAAGACCACCACACGGGGGGCGGTCGGCTGCGACAGGTCCTCAAGCAGGGTGACCAGGTCCCGCACGACCTCAGGTCCGATGAGGTTCATCGGCGGCGCGTTGAATGTGGCGTTCAGGACGTTGCCGACGAGCCTGGTCTGGATGGTTTCGTACGCGGCGGTCATCCGGGACCTCCCATCATCGCTGCGCCCCGTCCTTACCGTGGCCGCACTGCGGGGTTGTGTCATTCGTTTCGGCGGTTGTGACGACTTGGAATGAGGGCAGGACCAGGCCGAACCGCATCGCGCCGGATCGTGCGGGCATCGTTGGTGAGTTCCGCGCCCGGGTTTGCCATGGTATGTCGCCCATCGCCAGCGGGCTTCCTGAAGTGGCCCGAACCCGATCCGGCATGCCGTATTCCCGCCGAGCACCTCCCATGGAATCCCGATACCGAGCCCACCGCCTCCCCGAAGCCGGCCTGACCGTGGGCGGCGAAGGTGAGGGGCGAGGGTGCCCGCAGGTCTTCCTTCGGGCGAAAGGGGCCTGCCCTCGCCCAAGATCCTGCTGCGAACGGCACTCTCGCCGCCACCAGGATCGGACTGCTTTACGACCAGGGAACAGGCGCACTCCGAGGGCCGGCCCACAACCGCCGGTCGGGGGTCGCGGCTAAGGGCTGTCGTGCAGGTACTCCGCAGCCAACGCCTACCCGGGCCTGATTTCTGCAGACGGGGGCACATGGATCTCAACTACCGAAGGAGTCAATCTCATGCTGGCGCCAACCGCGGCAGTACTCTTCGCCATCGCTGTCCTGATCAACGCTTCCGACATGACGGCCCACGAAGTGCTCGCTTCGGCCAACCTGATACTGCTTGGCCTGGGCCTGTTGGCCCTGCACGCCGCAGGCATCGGTAGCGGATGGCGAGCGGGCCGACGGGTGACCGCTCGCCGCTGACCCGCTGACCCGGCCGCCGACGCCGAACGCGTCACAGACGGGCCGGCAGCTCGTCGCCACAAGCTGCCGGCACTTCGCCCGGCGCCGTTCGACGATGCGCACATACGGCGCCGGCGCGCCGGCATCGACTACTACTGACCGTCCCACCTCGACACCTGCGAAGAAGGAGAGAAGCGCGATGGAACCGTTCATGACGACCACAGCTGCAGACGCCTCCGCCGCTCCCGCGTGGCTACACCTGGTGGTGATGGCAGCGGCTGTGCTGATCCTCGTCTACAGCCTCGCCCGGCACAGTAGTTGACTCTCGATCAGGTTTGACAGCGCTCTCGGAGCGCGGAGCCTGCAAGAACGCCGACTGCCCGGCCCCACAGCGTCCTGCCGTACGGTGCCGATGCTTCCGGCGATGAGTTCACAGCCCCCAGGTTTCGGTGAAGCTCCGGGCATGCGCGGGGCGTTGTACGAGCCGTATCGCACCGTCGTGGCTGAGATCGCGAACGGTACAGACGGCGGTCCGCCTGATGAGGGTGGTCTGCCGCCCGTGGGAGAGAAGCCGGACAACTGGGCTGCCTGGGAAGCGGACTGCTGGATGAGCCCGGAGCCGTTCGATGGCACCGCGCACGCGTGCTGGCGCCGTAGCGGGTTGGAAATCGCACCAAGTGACACAACCAGGATCATGGGACGTCAGGGCCCCGCTGCCGGGGTCCTGACGTCCAGCGCCTCCTTCTGCTGCGGCAGTTCGCGCCTGGTGCGGACCGGTGAGAGAAGAACGGGCAGGAAGGAGAGCGTCAGGAAGACGCCGCCCACCCAGAGCGTGGCGTGCACGCCCGCCAGTGCGCCGATCACACCGGCCACGGCGGCGCCGACGGCGAGCGCACCGGTGAGCAGGAAGCGGAACGTGGCGTTCATGCGGCCGAGGAGGGCGGTGGATGTCATGCGCTGGCGCAGACTCACGCCGAGCACGTTGTGCATACCCGTCTTGAACATGGTCAGCAGCCAGCCCGCTCCCGCAACCCACAGCCAGGGGCCACGGTCGACGAGCGGTACCAGCAGCCCTGCGGGTGCCATGTACAGGCCGACCACGCCAAGGGCATGGCCGTAGCCGAGGTGCCGTGCGACGAAGCCGGCGCAGCGGGCGCCCAGGAGAAGGCCGACGCCGCCCGCCGCCCAGAACAGGCCCAGTACGCCTTCCGGGAAGCCGAGTTCGCGGACGAACAGCACCGGGAGCATGGTGTTGAGGATCTGGGAGCCGAGGTTGGAACAGGCCGAGGTGAGTGCGAGGGACCGTAGCTCCTTGTTGCCGAACACGTGGCGCAGTCCCTCGGCGATCTGCGGCCCCAGACGGCCGGCCTGCCCGGGTGGATTCGGGGGCGGCGACGGTGTGCGACGGATGGCGGTGAGCCGGAGTGCGGAGATCAGATAGCCCACGGCCGCGGAGACCACCGCCACGGGTGCCGTCAGCAGTTGGACGAGGCCTCCGCCCGCACCGCGTCCGACCACGGTGCCGGCGGCGATGAGGGTGTTCACGGCGGCATTCGCCCGGACCAGGTCGGCGCGGCCGACCAGTTGCGGCAGCACGCTCTGTGATCCGACGTCGGCGAAGACGGTGGCACAGCCATGCAGCAGGACGACCACGTACAACTGCCAGAGTGTGAGTGCGTCCAGCCACCAGGCCAACGGGATGGAGGCGAACAGCCCCGCCCGTGCCAGGTCCGCGGCGATCAGCACCCGCCGCTGACGCATCCGGTCCATCCATGCCCCGGCGGGCAGACCGATGAGGAGGAAGGCGACCGTGCTCAGGGTGGCAAGTGCCCCGACCTGGCCAGGACTCGCGTCGAGAGCGGACACGGCGATGAGCGGTACGGCGACGTAGCCGATGTTGGTGCCGAGCTGCCCGAAGGAGGTCGCGGTGAACAGGTTGCGGAAGTCCGAGTTCCGCCAGGGAGAATCGGGTTGCATGATCCGTTCATCCGGTGGTTGATCTCAGGCGTCGCCGCGGTCCGTCGGCTCCGTCAGCGGGGACTTCGGGCTGGTGAGTGCGGGTCAGGCCGACTCCGATGAGTACAACGGCCATGCCCGTGACGACGCGGGCGCTCAACTGCTCGTCGAGGACCAGGGCGCCCAGGGCGACCGAGACGACCGGCAGCAGATATCCGACGGTGGCCGCGGCCGTGGGGCCCTCGTCGGCGATGAGCCGCGAGTTGAGGTGGAACGTGACACCCGTGCCGAAGATGCCCAGGACGACGACGGCGATCACCGCTCCGAGGCTGGGAACCGCCAGGCTCGGGCCCGCGGGAAGGGCGAATGTGGTCAGGCCCGTCGCGGCCACGAGCTGGGCCGCGGACAGGGCGAGAGGAGCGCCGTCCCGGCCCAGGAGGTAGCGGGCCATGTAGGCGAAGGCGACGGCGTAGCTCACGGCCGCGGCAAGGAGGAGCAGAGCGCCCCAACTGGTCAGGCCGCTCTCCTGCCAGGGGGCGAAGACGAGCAGCACGCCGGCGAAGCCGAGGAGGAGGCCGGTCAGGCGGAGCGGGTGCCGGCCTCGCTCCGTACCGAGGGCCAGGCCGATTCCCATGGACCAGAGGGGAGTTGTGGCATTGAGGACACCGGCCACCCCGGAGTCGACAGTCTGTTCGCCGACGCTGAAGAGAAAGAACGGCAGGACGTTGCAGAAGAAGGCGGCCACGAGGAGGTGGCCCCATGTCCTGCGGCCGCGCGGGAAGCGCTGGCGGGCCGAGCGGGCGAGCGCCAGAAGGACGGCCGCGCCGAGCGCGCATCGGATGACCGTGATGTGTAGAGGAGAGAGGCCGCCGTTCAGGGCGATCTTGATACAGAGGAATCCCGACCCCCACAGCAGGGCGAGAATCGCCATGCGCATGAGGGTCCCTCGCTGGCCGCTGAGCACTGTTCGCCTCCTGGCTGATGTCCGGCTTTGAACAGTGCCTCGACCTCTTCGGTAAGACAAGCGAAAAAGTTTACATGGACCGTTAAGCTGTACTACATGCTTGACTTGCGACGCATGCAGCTCCTGCGAGCGGTGATCACCAGCGGGTCGGTCACCGCAGCCGCACGGAATCTCGGTTACACGCCTTCGGCGGTCAGCCAGCAGATGGCGGCACTGGAGAAGGAGGCCGGGATCACGCTCCTCGAGCGGTCGGGACGAGGCGTGCGGCCGACTGATGCGGGGCTGTTGCTCAACGAGTACGCGACCCTCATCGGCAACCACGTCGCGGAGGCGGAGACCGCGCTGGCCGACCTGAGAGCCGGGCGCACGGGGCGGGTGGCGATCCGCTACTTCACCAGTGCGGGGG
>NZ_JBHWZS010000038.1:0-42856 GCF_042728155.1 Streptomyces sp. NPDC060209 | reverse complement strand
GAATATGACGTTACCAGGTTCCGTCGGCCCTGCACACCAACCTTTTCGCCGCCCAGGCGTCGACCGGGCCTTCGGCGAGCGCCCGGGGTCAGCCGTTTCCTTCCGGGGAATCTCAGCACCGCCAGCACCCGCAGGTGGTCGCCGCCCGCCCGGGGCGGGTTCAGCGGGCGGACGGTCCTCTCCGCAGCTGCGGACCTACCACCGGACACGGCGCCCCACGGTTGAGCGAGATCTTCTGCGGCGAAGCGAGCCGACGCCACGGATCCGCTCGGTTCGCCGCAGCGAGCATTGCGGCGCCCCGGCCGCCCAGACGTGCCCCAAGTTCTCGGCATCGGCGTCTCGACGGCCGCCGGTGGCCCGCGTACGGGCGCCGGAAGCGTAGGGGCGGCTCGTTTCTAAGCGACCGTGAGCACGATCTTGCCCTGGATGTGTCCTCGGGCGGCGCGTTCGTGCGCTGCTCGGGCATCCGCGAGCGGAAACGTGCTGTCTATCGCGACGCGGACCGTGCCCGTGTCGAGCAGGCGTCCCAGTTCAGCGAGCTGCGCTCCGTTCGAGCGGACCTGGGCGCCCGAGACCGTGACGCCGAGCCTCGCTGTCTCTTCCTCGTCGTACTCGCCGAAGAACACCGGGAACAGGGCGCCGCCCCGCTTGAGCGTGCGCAGGAAGCGTTTGCTGTCGGGGCCGCCGACGGTGTCGAGAACGAGGTCGACGTCGTGCACGAGTTCCTCGGGACGACTCTTGGTGTAGTCGATGAACTCGTCGGCGCCGAGTTCGCGCAGGAACGATTCATGCGCGCCCGATGCCACCGCGATGGCACGTGCACCCTTCCATTTCGCCAGCTGTAGCGCGAAGTGCCCCACGCCGCCCGCTGCGCCGTTGATAAGCACCGTCACGTTGGCGTTGAGAGCCGTCGGGCGATGCCGCGCCTCCTGGAAGGGCGAGGGGTGATCATGTCCGACCTCGATCAGGAACTGCCACGCGGTGAGCCCGGCCATGGGCGCCCCGGCGGCGTGCACGTGGTCGATGCCGACCGGCTTGCGCGCGAGGTCCGACGCCGGCGCGGCCACGTACTCGGCGTATGTGCTGCCGTCGAAGCTGGGGAAGCGAAGGAGGCCGAAGACCTCATCACCGACGGCGAAACCGTCCACATCCGCAGCGACTGCCTCGACGACGCCCGACAGATCCGTCCCTGGAATCACGGGCAGGCTGAACTTCGGCCTCGTCTTCGGCGGCAGGTTGGACATCCCGTCGCGCAGGTACCAGTCCGGGGGGTTGATACCGACCGCGTGAACGCGAACGAGTACCTCGCCCGGCCCCGGGTCGGGAATCGGCACCTCGTCGTAGCGCAGAACGTCAGGGCCGCCGTGCTCATGGAGCCGGACTGCCCTCATCGTGTGTGTCGGCATCGTTTTCTCCTGCCCGCGCTGCGGGATAGACTTATCTGGATCAGCGATCCACATAAACGGATCACTGATCCGAATATATGGACCACTGATCCAGATAGTCAAGAGGGGCAGATGCGGGCCGACGCCAGGAAGAACCGCGACCACCTGCTCGCAGTAGCGGGCGCCGCCATCGCCGAGCAAGGCGTCGATGTGTCACTGCGCGACATCGCGCGCAGGGCCGACGTCGGGCTCGCGACGCTGCTGCGTCACTACCCGACGCGTGAGGCACTGCTGGATGCCCTGCTCCGCACGAGCTTCGATGTGCTGGCGGGTCGGGCGGGTGAGCTTGAGACGTCGGGCTCGCCCGAGGATGCTCTCGTTTCGTGGCTGCGTGACTGCGTCGCGTGGACAACCGAGTACCGGGGCGTGACAGTGCTGATGGCGGCTGCTATCGAGGACACCGAGTCCGCCCTCCACGCTTCATGTGTCACTCTGCGCGCAGCCGGTGCGCGGCTCCTGAGCCGCGCCCAGGCCGCGGGCGTGGCGCGGGCCGATATCGATGGCACCGATCTGTTCGCGCTGGTGGCGGCGCTCGCGTGGCTCGGTGATCAGCCTTCGCTGGCCCCGCGTGCCGGTCACCTCTTCGATGTTGTCGCGAGTGCGATCTTGAAGAGGCCGGCTGGTGCTCTTGATGGGGGAGCGTCGTCGCTGGGTTCGTAGCTGTGAGTGTCGCGTCACGCGGGACTCCGTCCTGCCCCCTGGTCGGACGATAGGCCGGGCGGGGCCTCTCGTGTTCCTACTTGTCGGGCCTCGATACCGGAACATCGGTACAGCGATTGGCGCCGGGAATGATCATGGCCGGCTGGTACACCGGATGGAGACGTATTCCGGTCAGCATCAGGGTCCCCGAACGCCCGCCTGTGGGCGTCAGGGTCACTTGGATTCGAGGTGTCCCAGCGGATGACCGTCCGTGAGGACCATCTGGACGTTCTTCCAGTCGGCGTGGTCGATCCCGGTGATATGGCGCAGGTACGCGAGGGTGACGTGCTGGACGAGGGCGACGCGGTCGGGGTCCTCATCGGTGGTCTCCGCTGCCTGGTAGCCGGAGATGCCGCCAAGGAAGTGCTCGCCGCCATGGACGGTCAGCAGGCTCTTGTCGGCGTGGCTGAGGGTGTAGGGGTCGGTCGTCCACGCCGGGCCCCGGGTGGAGAGCGGGAGGTCGTCCTTGTCTCCGGCGACGACGAGGCCGGGGGCGGTGATGCGGGAGAAGTCCTGGTCGCGTAGCCAGGGGAGGTTGTCGTGGGCGAAGGGGGTCAGTTCGTCTCCGCCCTTGCCTGCGGTGGCCAGCTGGATGCTGGCCATGACCCGGTCGTCGGAGAGGTCCTCGGCGATGCCGGTATGTGGGTCGGTGACGCGCAGGCCCACCAGGATGCCGGCGGTCTGGCCGCCGAAGGAGTGCCCGGCCGCGACGATGGGGCCGTGGTCCATGCGGCCGGACAAGCCCGGCACGGCGGCCTCCAGGGTGGGGAGCTCGTCGAGGATGCGCCGCATGTCCTGTACGCGGTAGCGCCACATCTGGGGCCGGCGGGGGTCATCGGCGGCCAGGGCGAGCCGCTTGGAGTCCAGGTGGGTGGCCTGGATGACGACGAAGCCGCCGGATGCCCAGTGGTCGACCAGGGGCGCGTAGCTGTCCAGGCTGGAGCCGAAGCCGTGGGCGAAGAGCACGACGGGCAAGCTGGTGCCGGTGGTGGGGGCGGTGATGCGGACGTGAAGGTCCTCACCGCGCTGCGGAGCGCTCAGCACGAGCGGCTTGACGGACACGGTGGTGGTGAGGGCGGGACCGGTGAGGCCGGTCGTGGGATGCGTGGTCATGCGTGAGTCTGCCTTTCAGTGGGACGTGGTTCGTCGGGTGAGGCCGAGAATGCGCCCGGCGTCGAGGTGGCCGAGCTTGTCCCGGTCCGGTTCGGTGAGAGGGGCGTCGTTGGCAAAGGTGCGGGCGCCACCCGCACTGCCGTACGTGCCGCGGGAGTCGACGCCACCGAGGCCGCGGTCGTCCTGGCCACCGGCGGCGGTGGCGGCGCCGTAGGGGGAATCCGCACCGAACATGACCCGGTCGGGGCCCAGTACGTCCACGGCTGCGCTGAGCATGCGGTGGTTGTAGAGGCCGCCGGCGGTGACGGCCAGGTTGCCGGTGATGTAGTCCAGGGCGCGGCGCTGCAGGTGCGGGGCTGCGGTGCTGGGCAGATCGGCGCGGTCGGCGAAGGGCACCAGCATCTCGCCCCAGTGCCCGAGGATGATCTGTAGGTCCGGGTGCGATCCAGAGTTCCAGCGAGGATCAGCCGCAGAGTCGCCGGACCGGCCTCCGAGTGCCATCTCCACCCTCGGGTGGACAGCAGCCGGCCCGTCGTCTCGTCGAAACCGCTGTGGGCGGCGTCCACGAGCTTCTTGGACGGCATGGCCGGGTGGATGTACAGCGGCACGTTGAGGTGAGCGGCTGCCTCGAACACGGGGCGCAAACCGACGTGATCCAGGAACGTCTCGCCGGTCCGGGGGAAGAACATGGCGCCGACGTGCCCCAGGCCGGTGACGGCTCGCTCCAGTACTCCAGCGGCGGCCTGCGGATCGGACACCAGTAGCGTGGCGAAGGCCGCGAAGCGGTCAGGGTGGCGGCGCACCGCGTCAGCAAGCACATCGTTGGCCTCCCGGGCGAGGGGCACGGCGAGTTGCGGCGGCAGGGGCTGGGTTCCCGGCGTCGTGATCGGCAGGACCTCCATGTCGACGCCACGCCGGACCGTTGCAGCGCTCTCATTCATGGAAAGCTCCCTAACGGAATCAAATCGGCTGATAAGTCGCTTCAGTTACCTATTTCTGCGCTATCGGGCACATGAGCTACGGTAAAACTTGACGTTGACGTGAAAGGCAAGCGTGTGTGACGCACGCCACATGAGCGAGGGAAGGGGGCAGGGATGCGGATCGGTGAGCTCGCCCGTCGTACAGGCGTCACCACCCGGGCTCTGCGCTACTACGAAGAACAGAACCTGCTCACCTCGGAGCGCAGCAGCGGCGGCCAGCGCCAGTACGCGGACAGCGCCGTCGACCGGATCCGCCTCATCCGCCAGCTGTACGCCGCCGGACTGAGCAGCAAGGCCATCGCCGAGCTGACGTCCTGCGTCATCGACGGCAAGGCCACCCCCGAGCTCCTTCAGCGCCTGGCCGCGGAACGCAAGCACCTCGACCAGCGCATCGCAGACCTCGCCCAAGCCCGCGACCGACTCAGCTCCGTCATCGACGGAGCCTCGTCCAACATGCACACCGGTACCCCGTGCCAGCGGAACGGGCAAGCATAGAGCTGCATCGGCCCCTGCCGGACAACCTGATGTTCACGGTGAGCGTGGACGGCGCACGGGTGGACCCCGCGACGACGGGAGAGCCATGATCCAGCAGCTGCCCTGGCTCACGCTGGCCGTGGGCGTCCTCTCCGACCACCTGGCGCGCGGCCACCGGGCGAGCGAGGCGGAGCTGAGCGAGCTGAAGTCGCTGGTCCGGAGCGTGCGTCTGCACCGCTACCGCTCCTGGGGCATCGAACTCGACGGGCCGGCTCCTGACGTTGCGGGGCTGCCTCGGCGGAGTGCTGCCGCTGCCCGATCCGAAGCATCGGCTCGTCCTCGCCCCGGCAGGCGAGCCGGGCTGGCCCGAGACCATCCGCATCTTGGTAGCGGTCGCCGAGCTGCCTCATGGTGCTCAATGGCGGGGAGCTGAAACGGACGGTCGACGCAACGATGAGCGCGAACCGGACATCCGCTACGTCTGGCAGTCTCGCCCGGCACGCTGACGACGAAGGCGGTCAGCCGAATTCCGGAGTGAACCGCCTTCGCCCGCGTAGCCGGTCTACCGTGGCGCAATGAAAGTTCTGATCGTCGGCGGCAGCGGGTTCCTCGGGACCGAGCTGGTCCGTCAGGCGAGAACAGCAGGGCACACCACCTTCGCGACCTACGCGACAAAGCCCGGTGACGCCTCCCCAACTGCGTGGTATCCGCTTGATCTGCGGGACCTGGGAAGCCTGGACACCGTCATGGCCGTGGTGCGCCCGCAGCTCGTCGTCAACGCATCGAGCGGCTCGGCCGACTGGGCTACGACGGCGGAAGGCCCCATCCGGCTTGCGATGGTGGCGGCGAGGTACGGCACCCGCATGGTCCACGTGTCCAGCGACGCGGTGTTCTCCGGCGCGCGAGTCCACTACGACGAGTCCAGCCTCCCCGACCCCGTCACCCCGTACGGGGCGGCCAAGGCCGCAGCAGAGACCGGGGTCCTCGCCGTGCATCCGAGGGCTGTTGTCGCCCGGACATCACTGATCATCGGTCACGGTCGTTCGCTACACGAAAAGCTCGTGCACGACCTCGCCGCCGGCACTCGCGACGGCGCCCTGTTCACCGATGACATGCGCTGTCCCGTGCACGTCACGGACCTGGCCGCCGCCCTCCTGGAGCTGGGGGCCGCCGATGTGACCGGCCTCCACCATCTCGCAGGTCGTGACGCTGTGAGCCGTCACGAGCTCGGCCTCCTCATCGCCCAGCGGGACGGGCTTGATGCCTCCCGTCTGCCCACCGGCCTGCGAGCAGACAGTGCGCTGCCCGGCGCACTCGACGTTCGCCTCGACAGCCGGGCCACTCAGCGGGCTCTACGCACCACACTGCGCGGCGTCCGGCAGTTCCTGGAGCACCCCGCCGTCCGGCAGGACGGCCGACTGTGAGGCCCCGCTCCGCAGGCCATGGCATCCATGCGGCTGAAGGGCGCGCGCGATAGGAGGCTCGCCAGACACTGCGGACCAAGGTCGTGCACGGCTGAGGATCGTCGTACACAGGGAACGCGAGCGAGGACAGAACCACGTGGCATCCGGGCGAGATCGTCCCGGACAGCGGGATCTATGAGTGTGACTGCGGGGGAGGGCATCACTGGAGCACGGACTTGCAAGGGCACCGCTTCCCGCCCTTCCTCTCCGACTGCACCGGTGCGGCGTAGTCGTTGCGGACCAAGGCCCATCCGGAAGCCTGACCGGTGGTCCTGCGCCCGCCGGTCGAGCCGATGCTCGCGCAAGCCCGCGAGACCTCCCACACCCCGGAGCAGTGCCGGGCGGCATGACCATTGAGCCCAATTTGTCGACAGGGTTTTGTGTTGTCCGTTGTCCATCGCGAGCTCGGCCTCTCTGCCCCGGCCAAGGCGCCTGCACGGGGCAGTGTTGGACTGCCAGGGGGCGTTGTCCGTCGAGGCCGGCACCGTGGTGCTGCGCTCAGCCGGGGCACCACGATGGGGCCGGCCCTCCCCGAGATCGTGGCCGCAGCCGGGCGGCTGCCGGACGCGACCGCGATCGACTGCGTGATGTGAACTGTGGGGGTGTCTCAGCCCCAAGGGGGCACAGGCGGCGCAGCTTCCGTGGACGAGACGTGACGGGCGTCGCGGCCACGTGCCGCAGCGGCCGCTCAGAGGTGGCCGTCCAGGAACGTCCGTAGCTCGGTGATGGTCAAGGGCCCCGTGCCGTGCGCCACCGCCTCTCCCTCCTTCAGCAGGACGTAGGACGGGGCTCCGGTGATCCCGTATCGCTCGGTTGCGGCCGGACAACGCGTGATGTCGGCGCGGACGGCCGTCAGGCGGCCCGCGTAGTCGTCGGCGATGCCACCCACGACGAGGTCCATCACCCGGCAGGGCTCGATTGCCTTGGGCCATGTCCCGGTGAAGTATGCGAGGACCGGAACTCCGCTCATCCCGAGGATGAAATTGAACTCCGCGTCCTCACGGGGTCGGTGAACCCGCTTCGCCATGAGTCTCCTGACCCTCTCGTTCCGTCATTCCATCCCCATCATCCCTCGGGCGGTGTGCCGGGCCGGCCCGGGTGGTCGTCCGGTTGACCTGTCGGAAGGGAGGCACGGAGCCGTCGCAGAACCACGGTGGTCCCCGGTGCGAGCGGCCCGGCCCCCGCCCCTAGCCCCTGGTGCCCCGGCCTGGTCGCCCCGCCGGTCACCCAGCTGCGGCCCGCCGCGTGCCCGTAGGCCAGCTCGTGCCAGGACAGCGCCCTTGGACGGTCGAAGTACGCGTCAGCTGACCCGAGGACCGACCGCCAGCGTCAGTTCAAGGACCCGTTGTGGCGATGCGAGATCCGGGAACAGCTCCCGCAGCTGCGACATCCGGTACCGGACTGTCTGGGGATGGACGAACAACGCCGCCGCCACCTCGTCCCGCCTGCCCTGGTGCAGCAGCCACGCCCGCAACGTCTCCTCCAGCCGCCGGGCGGTCGCGACAGGCAAGGTCCGCAACGGTGCGAGGGCTCGGGCACGCAGGTCTGCGAACGCTTCCGCGTCGGCGCTCAGCACCAGCTCGGGCAGGTGGTCCTCGGTGTCGCGAATATCGGAGGAGAGGGAGCGCGCGCGTACGGCTCGTGCGTACGAGGCGGACGCACGAGCCCATGGCCGGGCCGGGCCGACCACGGCGGTACGGTCGGTCAGCTGCCGCAAGAGACGTGATCGGTCGGCATCGGGGACGAGCAGCACACCGGTGGCGTCCGGCAGATCGTCGAGGACCAGGGTGCTCGGGTCGAGCGCGCGGTAGGCGGGCCGGGTCTGGTCGGCGGGCAGCAGGACCGCGGTCAGTGCAACCGGAGGCTGCCACCCGGCTCGTTGAACAGAGGCCAGCAGCACGTCCGGGCTCGCGTCGGCGAGGAGGTCGCGGGCCAGGTGTTCCAGGTGGCGCTCGTGGGCCCTGCCATGGGCGGCCAGTTCGTCGGCGTGGCCCGCGGCGCTCGCGGCGGAGAGCTCGTCGATGTAGGCGAAGGTCAGCTCGGCGAACTTGGCGACCTCGGCGGCGGGCAGACCCGCGGGTACGGCACCCGCTGCCAGGCATCGCCAGGCCACGCGGGCGCCGACGCGGTAGGCGCTGAGCAGGGCGTCCATCGAACGGCCGTCGCGCGCCTCGCCGCGGCCCAGCTCGTAGGCCGCGTCACCGGCGTCGCCGCCTGTGGCGTTCCCGCTCGCGAGGTCCAGGTAGTGCCCCAGGGCGGTGCGGACGGCTCGGCGGATGGTGCCGCCCATGCGGCCCGAAAGGGCGTTGGCGTAGGGAGGGACCTCGTCGATGATCGCCTGGACGACCTCGTCGGCGGTGCTCCTCAGCGCGGCCCGAAGTGCGGTGACCGTCGTCTCATCCAGAGCCAGTTCGCTGGCCCTCTGAATTGCATGGCTCACGTTTTTGTTCCCTGCGAACAATTCAGCCGAACAGATTTACGTCCTACGGTCAGGACTTTACGCCCTGAGGCGCAGCAAGCTGGAGTCATGACGAGTACAGCCCTTCGCAGCAGGGCGTGGAAACTGCTGGAGATGGTCACGACGCCGCTGCTGCCGTCGGACTATCTCGACCTGGTCAGCCCGCTGCGTGCGGGCGCCGACCTGCGTGGGCGCATCGAGGCCGTGCGCCCCGAGACGGGTGACGCCGCGACCATCGTGATCAGACCGGGACGGGGCTGGCGCGGCCACACAGCCGGTCAGTACCTGCGGATCGGGGTCGACGTCGACGGGGTGCGCCTGTGGCGTGCCTACTCCATCACCTCGCCGACAAGCCGCCAGGACGGCCGCGTCACGATCACCGTGAAAGCGATCCCGGACGGCAAGGTCAGCAACCACCTGGTCCGCAGGGCCAAACCGGGCACGCTGATCCAGCTGGACCAGCCCACCGGCGACTTCGTGCTGCCGCGGGCCAAGCCCGCCAAGGTGCTCTACCTGACGGCCGGCAGCGGCATCACGCCCGTGATGGGCATGCTGCGCGACACCGAGTTCGACGACGTCGTCATGGTCCACTGCGCGCCACAGCCGCAGGACGTGATCTTCCGCAACGAACTGCACGACCTGGTCGCGGACAGGAAACTGCGGCTCACCGAGGTGCACACCGACGCGGATGGCACGCTCGACATCGCCCGTCTCGACGAACTCGTGCCCGACTGGGCCGAGCGCGAGACCTGGGCCTGCGGCCCCGCGGGCCTGCTCGACGCCGCCGAAGAGCACTGGACCGAGCACGGCGTACAGGAGCGCCTGCACACCGAACGCTTCCGCCCCGGCATCGTCGTCACCGGCGACGGCGGCGAGGTCACGTTCAGCGCCACCGGCAAGACCGTCGACGCGGACGGCGCCACGCCGCTGCTGGACATCGGCGAGGAGGCCGGCGTGCTCATGCCCTCCGGGTGCCGCATGGGCATCTGCTTCGGCTGCGTCACGCCGCTCAAGACGGGCGCCGTCCGCGACCTGCGTACCGGCGAGATCACCGAGGCCGAGCCGGGCGTCCTCATCCAGACCTGTGTGTCCGCCGCGGCGGGCCCCTGCGACATCGAACGGTAGGAGCACCTTGACCGCCATCGACCCCACCGCCCACCTGACCGCGGAGCAGATCGAGGAGCTCGGCCGCGAGCTGGACGCGATCCGCGACGAGGTGATCGCCGACCGTGGCGAGAAGGACGCCGCCTACATCCGGAAGGTCATCTCGGTGCAGCGCAAGCTCGAGCTGGTCAGCAGGGGCGTGCTGCTGTTCTCGATCTTCCCGCCCGCGTGGCTGATCGGCACCGCCGGCCTGTCCGTGGCGAAGATCATGGACAACATGGAGATCGGCCACAACATCCTGCACGGCCAGTGGGACTGGATGCGGGACCCGAAGATCCACTCCACCACCTGGGAGTGGGATCACGTCTCGCCGTCCGAGCAGTGGAAGCACTCGCACAACGAGCTGCACCACACGTACACCAACGTGATCGGCAAGGACAACGACCTCGGCTACGGCATCATGCGCGTCGACGAGGACCAGAGGTGGCACCCGTTCCACCTCGGCCAGCCGCTGTGGAACTTCCTCAACGCCTGCTTCTTCGAGTACGGCATCGCGGCGTACGACCTGGAGCTCGGCAAGAACCTGCACAAGCGCCGCCGCAAGGCCCCGGAGTTCCGCGCGCGGGTCAAGGCCGTGGGTCGCAAGATCCGCAAGCAGGTGCTCAAGGACTACGTGATCCACCCGCTGCTGTCGGGCCCGTCGTTCCTCACCACGCTCGCCGCCACGTTCACCGCGAACCTGGTCCGCAACCTCTGGACCCACTCGGTGATCATGTGCGGGCACTTCCCCGAGGGCGTGCAGGTCTTCGAGCGCCGGTCGATCAAGGGCGAGACGCGCGGCCAGTGGTACCTGCGCCAGATGATGGGCTCGGCGAACATCAGCGGCAGCAGGGCCATGCACTTCATGACCGGCAACCTGTCGCACCAGATCGAGCACCACCTGTTCCCGGACCTGCCGAGCAACCGGTACGCCGAGGTCGCGGTGAAGGTGCGCGCGCTCTTCGAGAAGTACGAGCTGGAGTACGTCACCGGGCCGCTGCCCAAGCAGGTGTTCTCCGCGTGGCACAAGGTCTTCCGGCTCTCGCTGCCGAACAGGAAGCCCAAGGTCAAGACGCCGGACCGCGAGCAGGAGCTCGTCGCGGCCTGATTCCCGGTATTGGTTCACAAGCCGTATCTCAACCGAACGTGATCCGTTGATTCTGCTGGTCAGGCATGGTGTGGCTCGGAATGAGAGAGACATCCGGCGTCTTGTTTCCGCTCCGTGAGCGAGGGGTGCGCGATGGCGTCGGTGCTGGGAATGCTGGAGGAGCAGGAGACAGCGGCCCGTGTGCGCGGGTGGAAGGGCTAAGGGAGGAAGTCGCCCGGTTGGCTGAGGTGTTGGGGGGCGCCTAGATCGAGCTGGACCGGCGGGTGATCGCGCGGGAAGAGCTGGTCGAGGCCCTGGCAGCCTCGGCTGCCGAGACCACCGCCGGGCGGTGCTGTCGCTCGCGCCGGTGCCGGGCTCGACGGTGCCGCCCTGGCGGGAAGGGCTGTCGGTGACGGTTCTGGCGCCGGACTGTCAGCGCATTCTGGGCGTGCTGGAACGGCAGCGATCCACGGGTCACGTACCGCTTCGGGCCAAGGAGATCGCGGTGGAGCTGGGCCTTGACGCGAACAGACGGCGCAGCCGCATCAGCAGGCCCGCCGCGGCGTCCCGGTCGCCGATGTTCGCAGCCGTGACCGCGACGGCCAGGCGCAGGCCGAGGGTGTCGGTCACGATGTGCCGCTTGCGGCCCGGCGCCTTCTTTCCGCCGTCGTAGCCGCATGAGGCGGCCGGCACCGTCGTGGCGGCCCGCACCGACTGTCGCGTCGATGATCCCCGCTGTGGGCTCGGCCTCACGGCCCTCGCGCTCACGGACCGTCCCGCGCAGCCGGTCGTGGAACTCGGCGATCAGCCCGTGCTCGCGCCAGCGGCGGAAGAATGCGTAGAACCGGGCCCATGCGGGGAAGTCCGAGGGCATGGCCCGCCACGAGATCCCGCCCGCGACCAGGTAGCGGATCGCGTCCAACAGCTGCCGGTGGCAGTAGCCCTCGGGCCGTCCACCCCGCCCCTGGAACCAGGCCGGCACCGGCAGCAACGGCCGGACGGCCGCCCACTCCGCGTCCGTCATTTCCGACGGATACCGGCGCACCCGGTCGATGGTCGGCCGCGTGGCCGTACACGTGCGCGAGGCAATCGCGCGACATGGCGGGCGAGTTGAAGTCAACATGCCCCGGGAACGTACAACAAGGACAACAGGGCCTCCGGGAACCACTCGGAATGGGATCGCACCCCCGAGCTACCTGGAGGCCCTGCTTTCACGCGCGGAAACCGCCGCAGTCACCCGATCGAGACTCCCGTTCGATCGACAGCCTTCGAGATCGGTACGGGCAACAACCACTTACGTGTCGGGATGCTCCGGCAGGGCGAGCCAGTCCGACCAGGAGATCTCGCGGCCGAGGAAGCGCGGCTGCTCGAACGGCCAGTCGGCGGCGATCCACTGCGGCACCAGCGCGTCGAGGTCCTGCTCGACGTTGCTGCCCACCAGCTCGTCCACCACCCACCAGGAGATCTCGCCGTCCGCGCCGGCCCTCTCCGGTGGGTCGATGTAGACACAGCCGAGCAGAGCTGTCTCCGCCGCGTCGAACAGCGCGTAGTTGAAGGACTGGTGTGCGGCGATCTCCTTCTCGTGCCGCAACAGGTCGGCCCGGTCGGCCTCGTAGGTCATGCTGGCCGCGGGCCAGCCCCAGGCCGGGCCGAAGATGGTCCACAGCCGCTCGCGCGAACCCATCACAGCCGGATAATCGAGCGGGGTGTCCGTCTCCCGGATCGGCCGCAGGTGATGGCCACCGCCCGGCAGCGGTACCAGGACGGGGTGGACGAAGTCATCGGGAAGCCAGCTCATGGCGCCCGACCGTAGCAGCGCGCGGCCGTCCGCTCCCCTGGATTTTCCCCGTATACCGCCAGGCCCTGCTCTCATGCCGGGCAGGGCCCGCGATCACCCGATCGAGACTCCCGTTCGATCGGCAGACTCCATGATCGGTATGGCAACGGCTTCTCAGATCTTTCGGCCGTACCGGCGGCACCGCCGGGTTCGGTCAGATTCGGGTCTCTCGTGTGGCTTGGAAGTCGGTCAGGTCGGTGGAACTGCGCGCTCAGATGTCGTAGCCATGCAGCGGGGCCTCGGCGGGTGGGAGGTCGGGGCGGGCGTGGAGGAGTCGTACGGGGTGCCGCCACCGGCCGGCCGGGGCCAGGGACGTCCACTGGCGAAGTGTTGGTATTCGACGGTTGCAGTATTCGCCCGCATCAAATTGGTTGACATTCAGGGGTGGAATGTCGGACGTTCAGCCGTGACCCACCGATGCGCCACAGGGGCCGGAGAGATGGCACGCAGATGACGTTCATAGACAGGAGCCCGAAGCCGGGGCGCGGGAGGCGCCCGGCGGCGCTGGCCGCGGTGACGACCCTGTCGGCGGAGCCGCCGACAGGGCTGGGCGCGACCGGGACCGCGCAAGCGGCCACGGTGGACGCGGGCTCGTGGTACGAGCTGATCAACCAGGGCAGTGGCAAGGTGCTGGACATATCCGGCGCAAGTACTGCTGAAGGAACCGATGTTCAGCAGTGGACCCGCAACGGCGGTGCCCATCAGCGGTTCCAGTTCGTCGACTCGGGCGACGGCTACTACCGACTGAAGGCCCAGCACTCGGGCAAGGTGCTCGACGTCCACGGTTGGTCCGGCGCCGACAACGCGGACATCGTGCAGTGGGGCGACACCAACGGCTCGAACCAGCAGTTCCGGCTGGAGGACTCGGCGGACGGTTATGTCCGTCTGATCAACCGAAGCAGCGGCAAGGCCGTCGAGGTCCGGAACGCTGCCACCACGGACGGTGCCAAGGTTGTGCAGTTCACCGACTGGGGCGGCGCCAACCAGCAGTGGCAACTGGTCCCCGTGAAGAGTGTCTCGGAGCAGGTGCACACGGCAGGGCGGGTCAAGGACCTGGGGGAGACGATGCAGTTCAGCTGGCCCGGGGTGTACTTCGAGGGTCGCTTCCGCGGGACCGGCCTCGGGGTGGTACTCGACTGCGCGGCCGCCGACTACGACGTCCAGGTCGACGGGGCCACCGTCGCCACCCTGGTCACACCCGGCGACACCACGCACTGGATCAACGGCCTGCGGGACGGCGAGCACACGGTCCGGGTCGTCAAACGCAACGAGACCCCGGGGGACACCAGCACGTTCGGAGGCTTCGTCGCCGCGCCCGGGGGCGCCGTACTGAGCAGGCCGGCGCCCCGGGACCGCCAGATCGAGTTCATCGGGGACTCCCTCACGGTGGGCTACGGCAATGTCTCGGGAACCCGCGACTGCAATCCGGAGCAGGTCAAGCGGAACACCAACACCGACGTGAGCTACAGCGCCCTCACCGCCCAGCAGCTGGACGCCGATTACCAGATCAACGGCTTCTCCGGCCTCGGCATGGTGCGCAACGTCGCCGGCATCGTTCCGGACGTCACGTACCGGACCTACTACGACCGCGCCCTGCTGAACGTGGACGGCGACGTCTGGCAGAACCCGGGGACGTGGCGCCCCCAGATCGTGGTGGTCAACCTCGGCGCCAACGACTTCTCCGACCTCACCCCCGGTGAACCGTGGACGCCCGACAGGCTCGCGGCCGCCTACCGCACCGCCTACGGCGAGTTCCTCCGGAAACTGCGGACGCGCTACGGTGCCGGCACCACCCTCGTGGCCGTCGGCTTCGACGGAAACGCCGAGCACGTGCGGCAGGTGGTCGAGGCGCGCAACGACGCCGGTGACAGCGGGGTCCACTACTGGTTCCTCGATCAGTCGGGCCTGGACTTCCTCGGATGTGACCGGCACACCTCGGCTCACGACGACCGAGTGATCGCCGACCGGCTTGCCCCGTTCCTCAGCAGCCTGCCGACGGGATGGTGAGGGACATGACCACCCGTGAACCGGGCCAGGGACTGCTGCCGCCCGCCGTCGGCTCCGGTACCCCCTGCGTGTCCTGCTGCTGGGCGACTCGATCACCTGGGGCGAGGGCAGCAGCACGGGCGACGGCTACCGGGGTCCGCTGTGGGACAGGCTCACCGCGGCAGCGGTCCCCGGCCCCGCTGTCGGGTCCGGCCGCCGGGCGAGGAGCTGATCTCGTAGCCGAACTGGACGTCGCCGATGGTCTCGCTGCCGGACATCCAGCCCTTGGTGTGGGCGATCCAGTGGAGGACCGCGTTCACGCCCACGGTGCCGGAGGTGGAGTCGGTGGTCCGGAGGGAACGAGAACACCTCGTTCGACCCGGTGGTGCCCACGTAGACGTTCCAGTTGTGGCCGCCGGCCGTGGCATTGCCTTGGCAGGAGCCGAGCGGTCCGACGGCTCCGTTGTGGTTGTCAGCTTGCCGAGCAGCGCGGGCTGCTGTCCGCGAAATCCCCGGAAGGGTCACGGCCCCTGCCGCCGGTCTCTCGCAGGATGGGCGCGTAGGGCGCCCGACGCCGCCCCAGCGCCCGCTGGGCCTCGCCACAGCGGTAGTGCCTCCGGGTCACCCCGAGGCCAGCTGCTCCGCTATCTCCTTAATCCAATCAGCTGTCTTAGCCGGGTCATTGAGGGTCTCAACCCACGCTTCCGGCTCCAGCTTGTGCTTGGCGGGGCCGGATTTGAGAGCGATGAGCAGGGCCCTGGCGGACTCCCGCATCTCGGCCGTCGTGTTGCCGCTCCCGGAGATGTCGGAACCCGCCGCCAAGGCGTAGATCTCGCGCGCCATGGCCTGGCGTTCGCCCTTCGACACCTTCTTCCAGAACTTCAGAGCGTGCTTCAGCGACTCCTTGCGGGACGCGGCCTCCGCCGGGGTCTCGCCCTCCGGCGCCCAGCGCTCGGGGTGGTGGACCTCTTCATAGCGCTTCGTGGCGGCGCGGAGCGCCTTGTACATGGTGACGCCGAGGACGAGTCCGGCCCCGGCCCCGGCGAGGCCCCATCCGACCGGGTTGCTCGCCAGCCCCGCTGTTCCCGCCGCGACCGCCGTCACGACGCCGGCCGCGGCCTTGGTGGACTCGCCCCCGGCCCCGATCGTCTCCTTGCCGATCTTGGTGAGCTGCTTCTTCTTCGCGTACCCCTGCACCATGCTCAGCTTTTCCACGTCCTTTTCGGCGCGCTGGAGGCTCTCGGCGGCGTCACGGGCTTCACCCATCGCCTCCCAGGCGGCGTCGATGGCCTCGGAAACGAGCTCCAGCCGTCCCTGGCCCTCATGCTTCCAGTAGGCGTCCAGTGCGACGTAAGCCTCCGCGGCGGCCCAGCTGGCCTGCTCCCGCGACTCGTTCAGTCGGGCCAGTGACCCCGCGTGGACGAGGTGGGGATCACCCAGCTTCTTGACCTGCTTGTACTTGCGGGCCGCTCCCCCGACGCGGACGACGGACCGCATGCTCTTGATCGCGCCGATGGACGCGCTGGCAATACCGCTTGCCTCGGACGCCACCGCGGCGTCCGCCGCCTTCTGAATCTTGGTCACCTCCTTGGCGATGGCAGCGCTGTAGCTTCCCGAACTGGCGGCGCCGACGACCGCGTCGGCCCCCTTGGTCTTGGCCTTCTTCTTCGCCGTGTGGTGGCCGGCCCCGGTCTGATGCTTCTCGGCGACCTTCATGTTCTTGTACGCGTCCATGCCACTGACCACGGTGCCGGTGGCCTCCGTGAGGACGTTCCCCGACGCTGCGGAGGTACCCGAGGCAGCGGCAGAGTGCTTGAGGCCCTCGTTGGCCGCAGCGGCGGCTTGCTGGGTGAAGGCCGCGTTGGTGGGGGTTTGGAAGCCCTTGATGAAGGTGTCGATAGGATCGAGATTCTTCTTGAACCTGTCGAGAAGCCCGGCGATCCGGTCGCGATAGTTCTTCTTCGTTCCGGCGGACGCGTCGCCGTTCTCCGCCGCCTTCCCTCTCGCAGTTTCGCGGGCGCGCTGCACCGCCGCGGTCGCGGCCCGGTTGCCGACGCGGGACTGCATCTCGAGGAAGGCGTGCTCCGTCGAGCGTACGGACGTACTCCCGGTCCGACTCCCTTCCCGACGCTGCCGGGCCGAGGCCAGGACAGCTGCGGACCGTCGTGTCGAGGTGCGGTGGATCGGGGTGCTCATGGATGTACCTCTCCTGTGCCGGACCCGGCGAGGCGAAGGTAGCCAGGCCTGGCTAACAGAAGGGGAGCAGCGGGGAAATTCCTCACGGACGCGGCGGGACGCGTTGTGGTGCATCCAGTCAAACGCCAGATGTTCGGTCGGGCCGGCTTTCATCTCCTCCGCAAGCGCGTCCTGCTTTACTTGTGAAGCACAGGTCAGACCACGTCATCAAGGAGCCCGAAGCCTTCCGGGAACCCTTCCAGGAACTCCCGCCGAGCGGGGTCGGACTCGGCTTCAGCCATCGTCTCGAGCAGGTCGATCAGTTCGCTCCGCTGGTCACTCGACAACTTGCTGACCAGGTGGGCGACACCCTCCAGGACCTTGACGGCGTCGTCCGGATCCATCTGCTCGTCTTCACTGCCCTCGATGAACCACAGGACATCGACCAAGGCCGCGGCCAGGGCGTGAGTCAGAGACGAGTACACGGGCATGAAGGCGGTCTCCCAGCAGGTCACGGCAGCAGAGTCCGGCCATCCCACCACACACCACTGACATCACACTCAGTCAGCCCTACAAGGAAAGTGAGCCCGAACCCGAGAATTGACGGCAACTCTGTCCGCTGGCGGTCGCCAACGTGTCGTAGCGCTGTGTCAACAGGTGGCGACAGCCAAGCTGACTACGTAGTGCTCCTCGACCATCCGGTTCGGGAAGACCTCGGCCAGGAGGTCGCGTTCCTTGGCGATAAAGGTGTTCGTCGCTTCCTTGCCGAGGACGAGCAAGTCGGAGTAGCTGGCGAGGTTGGCGAGGTGCATGTCGAGAGGAACGCTGAGGGTCCACGGCACGTGCCGGTGGACGAAGCCGAGCTCGGGCGGCAGTCCGCGGAACCGGGCCGTGGGGTCGTGAGGGCTGTCGTCGGCACCGAAAAGTCGGCGCAGGCGCGCGTCCTGGTCGGCAATCCACGGAACGGTGCTGTCGGGGTCGCTCCGACCGTCCTCGGCAAAGTCGTATCCGTTCTGCGCACCGTCCGGCCAGTCACCGCCAGCACGGGAGCCCTCATGCCCTCATGCTCGACCAGCCACCGCCGCCGACGGTGCCTTCCGCACGGTCTCCTGACGTGACCGTGTCCCCTGTGTCTGTGGGCCCGCCGGAGACCCGGCGGGCCCAAGCGGCCCGGCGCCCGAACGTCGCCCGCGGCCTCAGATCGTCGTGACCACCACGCGCCGGGCGTACGGCGCGCCCTCGAAGTTGTCCACGATCGCCGTGACCTGCACCGGGTCGCCCTCCCCGAACGGGAGATGGTCCCCCCACGCGCGGGCGGTGATCGCCACGGTGCGCTTCTGCCCATCACAGGTCAGCTGGGAGGGCTGCAAGGTCGCGACTCCGCGGGGGCTGTTGATCTGCGAGTCCCGCTCGTCGGCCAGCCGCCAGGCGATGCCCAGGGAGAGGGTTGGGGTCGGGTCGCAGGAGTACGTCACGTCGACTGTGATGCCGTCCTCGTCCTGCGCCGTCGCAGGGGCGTACGTAACCTCGCCCACAGCAACGGTGTTGTCCTTGCCGAAGATGGTCGAGTCATCCCCGGCCAGGGCCGGGGGAGCGGCGGCCAGGGTGCCCGCCCCGGCCAGGAACGCGGTGACGGCGACGACGGAGACGCGGTGTCGCAGAGCTAACGGGTGCATGCTGAACTCTCCTTGTTCACAAGAGGGTTGCCGGTCCAGTCGTGGATCTTCGCAGTCGCCCGGAAACGTGTCCAGAGTGTCTGCCACCGCGACCGCCACCGCGACCACGCCCGCTCTCGCCGGGCTCGAGGAATGCCCATCAGGTCCATCGCATCCCGACGGCGGACAGCTGCTCGGCGCGTTCCGGCGTCAGTGTCGAGGCACGGGTTCGTTGGTTGGCGACCCATGCACCGAGCTTGAGTGGACGCTCCTCTTCCTGGCCATCGCCCGTCCCGGGGACGCTGATTGCCTCGATGTGCTTGCGGGGGACCTTGAGGTGGCGTTCCCGCTCGTAGAACTGCCCGGCGGCGGCGAGATGGATCGCCCACTTCTGGGCTGGCTCATCGAGGGCTTCGGCTTCTCGGCTACGTCGGCAGGCTCGATGCCGAGGACGTGGGTGCACATCCACTGCTGGGCACCGGTGAGCTTGTCCACCCCGTGCGGACCGTCTGAACCCAGCGGCCCAGGTCCTCGCCCTGCACCAGGGCGGGAGCGCAGGGCGGTCCAACCTTCTGGGCACTCTCGCGAGCCGTGCTGCCGGAGGCGGCTTGTACCCTGCACTCATTCAACGATCGGACGATCACGGGTACGGGCATGCGGGCACAGGTGGGCGTCCAGGGGCGGGAGCGCGGGGATTTCGATGAGTGACGCACATCCGATACGAAGCCGCAGACCGGGCCTCTCGGTCGGTGCGCGCATCATCGCCGGGTTTGTCCTCGCCGCGATCGGGGCCGTCGGCGCCTGGCTCCAGCACGACGCTCCCGGCCGGAGTGCGGAGCCGCGTACGGAGTTCACCGCGAACAACCCGCCCGCAGATCTGCCCACCGCGCTCACCACCGGCCAGCACCTCCACTGGTCCCGCTGCACCTCGCCGCCCACCGCGCGCACAGGCTACGACTGCGCCGCCATGAAGGCCCCCCTCGACTACCGGAAACCAGACGGCAGGACGATCGACGTCGCCCTGATCCGCCGCAAGGCCACCGGCCCGAACGCCCGGCGCATCGGCTCGCTCGTCCTCAACTTCGGCGGCCCCGGCGTGTCCGGCGTGAGCGGATTGCCCGCACGCCTCAACCAGTACAAGCCGCTCCTCGACCGCTACGACCTGGTCTCCTTCGACCCGCGTGGTGTTGGCGCGACCATCCCCGTGCGTTGCGGAAAGACCGCGGACGACACCGGCTACGACCGGGCAGACGCCTGCGCCGAGCACTCCGGGGCGCTCCTCCCGTACATCGGCACCTCGCACACCGCGCGCGACCTCAACCTGATGCGCTACCTCCTCGGCGACGAGCAGCTGTACTACTTCGGCGTCTCGTACGGAACGGCGCTCGGCGCGGTCTACGCCCACCTGTACCCGTCGCACGTCGGACGGCTCGTCCTCGAAGCGTCCGTCGATCCGACCGAGGACCTCGACGAGGAGCAGGTGTCACAGGTCAAGGCGGTCCAGGCAGCGTTCGACCGGTTCGCTGCGCACTGCGCGGCCCGTATCCGCCACTGCCCGACCGGCGACGGGCCCGAGGAGGCGGCGCGACGCATGGCGCGCCTGGCCGACCGCCTGGAGAAGAAGCCCGCCTCGGCCGGCGGCGGAAGGAGCCTCGACGCCGACGACCTCGCGTACGCCGTCAGCGACCATCTCGACCTCGGCACAGACGGCTGGTCGCCGCTCGCCAAGGCCCTCACCGCGCTGATCGACCATAACGACGGCCGTCCGCTGAGCAAGGGCGCGGACGACATCGGCTCCGCCGACCGCGCGGCGACCCCGCGCGACAGCAGCCGCGCCGCCCGGATTGCGATCACCTGTGCGGACTCCAGCCTGCGCCCCGGCTTCGAACGCCTCGACAGAGACGCGGCCCGCATCAAAGCCGCCTCACCTGTCTTCGGCGCGGCCTGGTCCACCGGCGTATACCTCTGTTACGACTGGCCGTTCGACGGCGAGCGCGCCACGCCCCAGGTGAACGCCGACGGCGCGGCCCCCGTCCTAGTGGTCGGTGGCACCGGTGACCCGACTACCCCATACCCCGGCGCCCGCCACATGGCCCGCGCCCTGGGCGACAGCGTCGGCGTGCTCCTGACGGCCGAGGAGGAGGGCCACGGCACATACCCGCAGAACCGCTGCGTCACGAAGGCGGTCGACCAATACCTCCGCACGGGCCGCACCCCCGCCCCGGGGACGGTGTGCCGGGGCAGCATGTCCTGATGCCCGTACGGATCCGCCGGGCGGCCGTCAGCACACCGATTCGCTCGCAGGGGCGAGTGCGTTCGTTCCACGACCCACCGCTTGCCGGCTTGCATCGGGGCGCGTACGCCCTTGTGGGCGATCTCACCGGTGAGGTCCAACTCCCGTGGCAGAACGCGGGACTTGTTGCTGTCGTAGCCCCGGTCGAGGTTGACGTTCACGTCATCCGGCGGGGGCCCGACCTGGTATCCCTCGCCTCGACTGCGCAGGGGATCGTGGCAATCCCGGCGTGGATACCTTCGACTACGGTGTCAGCACGATCCTGCCGAAGACCTCGCCCGCGTCCATTTTCTGGTGCGCCAGCACGGCTGCGTCCAGTGGCAGCACCTCGTGCACCACTGTTTCGATCTCGCCCCGGCTCGCTGCGGCGAACTGCTCGCTCCGCACGGCACGCCGGTCGGCTCCGGCGACGGTGGCTGCGCTGAAAGCGGCGAAGGACATCGACTTCTGGAACGCCGCCATGATCTTCGTGCCGAAGTCCGCCGGTGGCTGGCCTGCGACAGCGCCCACGGCCACCATGCGGCCGTTCGGGTTGAGCCGGTCGAAGAACGACGGCATGTCCTTGCCGGCCACCACGTCGATGATGACGTCATAGCCTGCAGGAGCTTGTTCCCCTCCTTCGCCGGAGCGGTCCAGCACGTGGGTCGCGCCGAGACGCCGCAGCTGCTCGCCTCGCTCGGCCGAAGAGGTGGTGACCCCCACCGCAACGGCGCCGCCGCGAGCGGCGAGTTGCACGGCCATGATCCCGATGCTGCCGGCCGCACCACGCACAAGGACCGTCTCCTCGGGCGCGAAGTGGGCGTGGCGGAGCCCGAAGTGGGCCACCACGCCGGAACTGCCGAGTGTCACCGCATCGACTGCTGACAGGTTCACGGGCAGGGGAACGATCTCCTCGACCGGCGCGAGGGCCTGTTCGACGTAGCCTCCGCCGGTGCCGGTGAAGGCCCACACCCGCCCGCCGATCCACGAGGCGTCGACGCCGTCACCGACCGCGGTCACGGTGCCCGCCACCTCGCTGCCCGGGATGTGGCCCTCCTTGAAGCCGTACGCGGCCAGGGCCCCGCTTCGGATCACGGTGTCGACTCCGCCGACGCCCACGGCCTCGGTGGCGATCACCACCTGTCCGGCAGCAGGTACTGGCACCGGCAGGTCGACAACAGCCAGACCTTCAGGACCTCCGTACGTCTGGATCGCGATTGCCTTCAGTGTCGTCTCCCATGTTCTTGGACCGATCAAGTGCGGTCGTGTTCAGTACCCGCCGCCGATCGCCGCCGGCGACGGGAGGGGGTTCACGGCGCGGCAGGGGTTCGGTCCCGGTGCTGTGCGCCCCGATGATCTCGGTGAGCTGCTACGTCTTGAACGCTAACGGACGCCCTCGTCCGTTTAGGTAAAGTGAGAGCATGATCGACCGTTTGCCTCACACCCTGCGTTCCGACGCGCTGGACAACCGCGAGCGCATCCTCGACGCGGCCCGAGCACTGTTCTCCGCCGATGGCCTGGACGTGCCGATGCGGGAGATCGCGCGGCGTGCGGGGGTCGGACCTGCCACCTTGTACCGTCACTTCCCGACCAAGCAGGTGCTGGCCACCGAAGCCTTCGCGGACCAGTTGCGTGCGTGTCGCACCATCGTCGACGACGGGTGCGCCGATCCCGATCCATGGCGTGGCCTCTGCCTCGTGATCGAGCAGATCTGTGAGCTGCACGCGCGGGATCGGGGTTTCAGCGAAGCCTTCATGTCGACCTTCCCGGGGGCGCCGGATGTCGCGGGCCGTGAGTACACGGTGAAAACGGTCGCCGGACTGGCCCAGCGGGCCAAGGACGCAGGGCGCCTGCGGTCCGATTTCGTCCTGGACGACCTCGTTCTCATCCTCATGGCCAACAAGGGGATCCACACGAGATCGACCGACACCCAGGTCATGGCCTCCCGACGCTTCGCAGGGTTGGCGATCCAGGCGTTCGCAGCCTGCCCTCAGCACGCACCACTACCACCAGCGGCACGCCTGGCATCCGCAGCACCGGACAGCGTCTGACCGTGGGCGAGCGGTGTCCACGCTCGACGCGCGGACCACTGAATCCCTTGGAATAGATCATCCAGGGGTGGTGGTGGTTGTGGTGAGTGTATGGGTGCGGTCGCGGGGAACGCGGGCAACACTGTGCTGGCTTTCTGCTTACCCGTCCCGGTGCGAGGTGCCGGGTGTGGTCGCCACCGGGCCCGTGCGGGCGTGGTCGCGGCCTGTAGGCTCCGCGCCCGTGGACGACATACGGCAGACAACCATCACCTACAGGGGAATCCTGACGCGGGAGGAGTTCGACGAGGCCCTCGCAGCGACCGGGTTGTTCCGATACCTGCGGTGGCTCATCGTCGTGGCGGCCGTTTTGATGGCGGCACTGAGCCTGAAGCCCGTTGCTCACAGCGGCTCGGTCAACGCCGGTCTGCTGATTCTCGCCTTTGTCTACGGAGCGCTCGGCCTGTCGCTGCCTTTGCTGCTCGCCGGCCGCATGTTCCGTGCCGACCAGGCCACGGGGGAGAAGCAGGCCACTGTCAACGAGGCCGGCTTCGTCCTCTCCCGCGGCTCCGAGGAACTCATGCGGGTGCCGTGGCGAAGCATGTCCCGCTACTACGAGACGGAGCGGGTCTACGTCTTGACCGGCCGTCTCGGCTGGAAGCCCGGCCTGCTCATCGTGCCCAAGCGGCTGCTCACCACGACCAGCGAGACGGACCTGATGCACCTTCTGCCGCAGGCCATGCTCCGCCGCTCAAAGAACCGACGGACACAGGGCCGTTGACCTCTCCCGGCCGGATCCGGGTTGCAGACTTCTTTCGGAGGCCACGGCAGTGGTGAGCAAGGCGGACAGCGAGGTCCGGCAGCGATGGTGAAGCTCCCGCGGCCGGGGACGCTACCCAGCCCTCAGGCCGTTCGGCAGGGAGTACGGCCACTCACTACGGAATCCGCGAGGTGTCCTCGCGACTGCCAGGCGCCTGGGGCGGGAGTTTCGTCGCCGGTGCCGGACACCAGCCTCTCGCCCCGGGCTCAGACACCTGGCGCACGGGCGGTCGGCGGCGCTGGGGAGGGGCCGAGTTGCGGCCACGCCTGGTCCTCGATCGCCCGCCGCGTGGAGCGCGGCGCGGTCGACGGCGGAACGCTCCATGCGGCGCCGGCGCCGCGACCGGGCAGAAGCGACGCTGCCTCAGACCTGGAAGAGAGCCCGGAAGTTCCGTGGCAAGGGACGTCGCGCTCGGGGCTGCATCCGATGCTGCGCAGGGTGTTGCACCCCTGAAGTCCGACCGCTTGCATTTTCGCTGGTGGGGGCGCAACGCCGCGCGACCGCCGGCGGTCTCGTCGATCCGGCTCGCCGTCGTGATCAGCTCTCGACAGGTACGGGTTCCGTGTGGACCGACACGGCGGTGAGGTAGAGACCGTCGCCGCTGAGCCGGAGCATCGGGGGCAGGCTGTCACCGAGGGCATCCGAAACCTCGGCGGCCGGGTAGCCGAAGAGGTTGATGCCGCGGAGGTCGACTGGGCAGGCGGACGGCCCAGTGAGCGTGAAGGGGTCGCGGGTGAGGCTGATGCCGGCCAGGCCAGGGGTGTCCTGGTGCCAGCCGCGGCGGTCCGTGGTGTCGCCGTATGCGTCGAGCGTCAGGCCCCGGTACTGCGCGCTGAAGGCCCAGCGGGCGCCACAGACCCAACCGTCGCGAACGTCCGCGACGGTGGCGACGGCCCACTGGGCGGTGCGCTCGTCCATGCCGAAGCGGAGGGTGCCGGCACAGCCAGGGAGCCGGAGACCGACTTCGGGGAGCAACTCGAACATGCGGAGATGGTCCCAATGAATGGCACTGCGCCACAAGCCGGAAACGACGATCACCTGCTGCTGACCTCCAAGGGTCGTTTCCTGTTCCTGCAGATCAGGCGGCTCGCGCCAGCTGGCCCGGTCGGGTCGTCGGCGGCTCGGTGAGACGGGCTGACTTGCGGGTAAGCCGCCTGGTCATGAGTGTGATGATGGCCCAGGTGATGAGCGTCTCGGAGTGCTGGACGAGTCGTTCGTAGTCACCCGCGTGACGGCGGGCGTGCATGATCCAGGCCAGACTCCGCTCGACGACCCACCTGCGGGGCGGTACGCCGAATCCGGTCGAGTCCTTGGGGCGCCCCCCCGCCACACTCATGCAGCCGCGTACCGGTGCGCCCGCCCGCCCCGCCACTCCACCCACTCCGGCCGGTCCAGCAGCTGATCCGCATCCGGGAGCCCGGCCCGCCGCAGGAACTCGATGACGTCCTGGTCCTCGTAGGCGAGTCCGGCGATCTGCCCACGGATGGTGACCCGGCGCCCGCCCGTGGAGGAGGGGCGGTGAATGACTATCGGCGCGCTCATCTCTCCAGCGTGCGACGCCCAGCAGGCTCCGGCACCTGGAGGACGGGCCCCGAAAGCAAAGTGGCCGGCACTCTCAGTTCCTCGACGAAGTAATGCTCACGGTGCTCGAGCTGGCAGTCCGGCGTGGAGCGGTACTCATCTCCGAGGAGACACCGGGCGTGCTCGGGCAGAGTTCGGTGCATAACTTTGCGGCTACGTACGGCTCCGTGATCCGCCGGAGTCCTCCGGCTCGTCGGGTTTCTCGGGCGGGGAGCCGGCCCGAGCGGATCCGGCCTCGACCGGTAGCAGCAAGTCGATCGACACGTGCTCGTACGACTTGGTCGATCCGCCGCCCCAGGCTGGGCATCAGGCGTGGAAGGGGCCACGACCCGGACGACGGCGGGGTCTGACAAGGGTCAGTGCGGCAGCGACCGTGGCGGCGTCGTTTTCGTCCCGGCCGGGCAGGATGGCCCGACCGCGCCGGCCATTGACCCGGAGGCCGTGACGCGGCGGGCGGTGGCCTCGATGCGCCTGGACGGTCCGGAGGTCGCCAGTCCCCGGATGGCCGGCACGTACGTGGTCGGCACGCCGATGTGGATGTGGATGTGGGCGACCTCGTCCCCGACGACCTTCGGTCCGATGTCGGCGTCGGCCACGGCTTGGGCCGTCATTGTGACCGCTACGGCCGAGGTCACCCAGGTGCGGTGGGCGATGGGCGACGGCATCACGGTCACCTGCCACGGCCCCGGCACGCCGTTCACCAAGTCGCGGGGCGGCACCCCCTCCCCGGACTGCGGGCACCTCTACGAGCGGCCCCTCTTACGAGCAGCCGGCCGGTACAGGGGCACCGCGATCGCGCACTGGACCGTCGCCTGGACCGCGCCCGCCCTCAACGACGGCGGGACGTTCATCGAGACCCGCGCCACGGAGTTCACCGCCGACGTCCGCGAGGTCCAGGTCGTCAACGACTGACCGGGGCTTCGGCGGACTACCGGGTGGGCTTCGCGACGTGCCCCAGCGCGATGAGGCCGATACCGATGACCAGGAGCGAGGGCGAGCGGGCGTACCAACTGGCCAGCATGAGCAGGGCACCAGCCCCCCAGAGCCGGGGCTGACGGACGTACCGCGGAAGCCGCCGACCAGGCATCCTGCCCAGGAGCAGGGCGTGGATGCCGATCACCGCCCACGTAATGCCAACAGCGAGCATGGCAAGAAGTGCCAAGCCGACGAAGATACCCAGCACCATGACGCCCCCTGCGATGTGGTGGGACCATCCAACCCGAGGGCGTCCCGTGTGTCATCTCCCGGGGTGCTCAAGTGTCCTGCCTCCACCAGAACTGCCCCGCCCTCGACGGCGACAGGAAGTCCACCGGGACCCTGCGAACGCTGTTCAGCATCGATGTCCGCGAGGTCCAGGTCGTCAACAGCAACTGATCCGCCACCCCCGGACCTGCCATGGTGAGTGGAGACCGTCGGTCATGGTGAGACTTCAGGTCGGTCACTCACCACGGCAGGTCAGCGGTGGATGCGGATACGCACCACGACGAATCCGCGGCGCTCCTCGGCTACTGGAAACTCTTGTTGTTTTCCCTTTTTCCGCCGTTGTGGTCTGCCGAGGCACGCCAAGATCTCTCAGCGACCAGTCGTCGCGCCGTGCCCATGAGGGAGCTGCTCGGCGTCGCCCGGGACTCATGCCGACAGTTCGATGGGGTTGATCCGGGCTTTCTCGGCGCCCTGTGAACGGGTCGGCCGGTCCAGTCGGCGGTAACAGATCAGGGCGGCGGCGATCCCGGCGAAGGCCAGGCTTCCGGGCGCGCAGCCACCTGCGCAGGTGGTCGTAGTCGTAGCCCCTGTCACCGTGCAGCTCGGCGGGCCGTCGCCGACAGGCCTAACAACCTGCAGGTATGACCATCAGCGAGCACCTCTCGCCCACCCATCCGACCGGCCTCGGCCACTACAGCCTGAGAGCACCACGTCGACCCCGACGGAACCCAGAGCATGGTGCAAGCTCCAATTGATGCCTGATCTCGCAAGGTCGAATGAAGTGATTCGATTTTCCTGCACCCGAAAAGACGAAATGCGATAAACCAGAACTCCGGGCGAAGCACTCGTGTCCAGGGATCCCCGGCACCCCTTCCCCTGCCACCACGGTGACCACTCCCGCACCCCACGGAGCCAGACGGCAACCGCCGCCGCTCGTCCCCGTGTCGACCCGGTGAAAGTGGGCCACTCCTCGGCTCGACGGAGGGCGACAGGACGGACCCACGCGGACGTCCACATCGCACTCGAGCGCGCGCCAAACGCGCACCACATCAGCGTGATCCGGCCGTTCTCGCGCAGGTGGGCGATGGTCTCGGCGTGGCTGCCGCCGAAGTCCGGATAGGCCAGGGTTGACTCGTCCAGTACCCCCGGAGTGTCCGCCCGGCCCTTGGGCGACAGGTTCACGCACCCGTCGGCGGCGAGCGGGGCCGTGGCGGTGAACAAGACCGGCCGGCTCTCGATGAACGTCCGCAGCCTGCCGCCGATCCTCTCGTAGGCCTTTCCCGTGAGTCACAGCGTCGCCGACCGTCCTGCTGCAACCAGGACTACGGGCGCCGGGGCTCCCCGGAACGGGGTGTCGTGACTCTCTCTTGCGAAGGTGGGATTGGTGGTGGCAAAGCCCCGGTCCGTGGTGCCGCTGCTCGCGGTCTGCGCGGGCTACTTCATGGTCATCCTGGACGTGACCATCATCAACGTCGCCGTTCCCGTCGTGGGCCGGGAGTTGTCGGCCTCGCTCACCGGAATCCAGTGGATCACCGACGGCTACACGCTGGCCTTCGCCGGCCTGCTGCTCACCGGCGGCGCGCTCGGGGACCGGCTGGGCAACCGCCGGATCTTCTGCACCGGGGTCGTGGTGTTCACTGCGGCCTCGGCCGGCTGCGGGCTGGCCCAGCACACCGGGACCCTGGTCGCCGCGCGGCTGCTGGAGGGAGCCGGCGCAGCACTGATCGTGCCCGGCTCACTCGCCCTCCTCCAGCAGGCCTACCCCTCGCCCGCCGAGCGCTCCCGCGCCTTCGGACTCTGGGGCTCGATGGCCGGCATCGCCGCCTCCGCCGGCCCCCTCCTCGGCGGACTCCTCGTCACCACCGTCGGCTGGCGATGGGTGTTCTTCATCAACCTGCCCATCGGATGCGCCTGCCTGCTGCTGACCCTGCGCAACGTAGCCCCCTCGCCCCGGGACACCGGCCGCTCCCTGGACTGGCCGGCCCAAGGCACGATCTTCGCCACGGTGGCTCTGCTGACCGCCGTCCTGAACGAGGCCGGACGACGCGGCTGGACAGACCCGCTGATCCTCGCCGGGGCCGGCCTGTGCGTGCTGGCCGCCGCCCTATTCGTCCTGCGCGAGCACCTGGCCCGCACTCCCGTACTGCCGCTGCGACTGCTGCGCTCGCGTACGCTGAGCGGCTCGGCGGTGATCGGCCTGCTGTTCAACTTCGCCTTCTACGGCATGATCTTCACCGCCAGCCTGTACTTCCAGCAGCACCGCGGCCTGAGCGCACTGCACACCGGGCTCGCCCTCTTCCCCGCAGTCGCCATGACGATGTTCGCCTCGGTCCTGTCCGGGCGCCTCGCACGACGCACCGGACACCGCCCGCTGGTGGTCTCCGGCATACTGCTGGCAGCTGCGGGCCTGGCCGGCTGGGCAGCCGCCGGGACGGACACGGGCTACCCGCTGCTCGTCGCACCGATGATGGCAGCCGGATTCGGCACTTCCTTCGCCCTCACCGGCTCGACCACCACCGTCATGACAGCCGCACCCGAGGGCTTCTCCGGCACCGCCTCCGCCCTGTTCAACACCAACCGCCAAGTAGGCAGCGCCGCAGGCGTCGCACTGGGCGGCTCACTGCTCGCAGCGACCGGTGACTTCGCAGCGGGGCTGCGAACCAGCATGGTCATCGGCGCGCTCGCCTATCTGGCAGCCGCCGCCCTCGCGCTCTCCTGCATCCCGCCGAAGGAGACCCACCACACCACTGGCTGAAGTACCGCCGACGACAGGTGAGAGTCGCGGGAGGGTCACGAAAGTGTCGTGGAGCGAGGCCGTCACACGGGCAGGCGCGAGTGACGTTGACGAGAGCATCGTGCGCCCGCCCGACCAGGCTCCTCAGTCGGAACCGGCGCAAGGCGTGGTGAACCAGTATCAATGCGAGTGGATGTCTGTTGCTGTGGGCCGGTACCCGCGGCAACGCTGGGTCCGGGTTCCGGAGCTTTGCCGGTCCGGGAAACTCACCACGGAGCCCGGCTCGCCCTGCTGTTCTGAATGGCCCTCACCCGCCGGCCGGGCAGAGCAGAGCGTCCAACCGCCCGCCACTCGTACCCACCTGCAACCGCAGGGCGCCACCACGCGCGAAAGCGGCATCAGCATCACCACTCCAGCCCCCCCTCGATCACGTCTGCGCAGCACCCTTCAGTAGTGCCCAGGTGCTCTTGGTGAGTCGGGTAGGCCCCTCGACGCACTTCGCAGGACGCTGTCCGCTGCGAAACCGCTCGAAGTGATGAGTGCCGCTCGCGAACGCCAGCAGCGGGAGGAGGCCATCGGCTGACCGCCGGGCCCTGGCAGACTGCGTCGCATGAGCCCAATGACGCCCGCCCGCGCCCTCCTATTGGTCACCAGCGGCATAGCCTGCCTGGCCACCGCGGCAAGCGCGCTGGTGGGCCTCATCATCGAAGGCCCGCTCGCTGCCCTGATCCTGGGGGTCAGCATGGGGGCCGGAAGCACCATCGGAGCCTTCCTCGTACGGCGGCGCGCAATGGCCGCCCACGCGCGTGCCAGGACAGCAGTGATGGCGCACGGCTACGCCGAGGGCATCGCCCAATACGTCCTGCTGATCGTCTCCAACTACGAAGCCGCCGTCTTCCCCCGGACCGGCCCCCACGGCGTCACCCCCGAGGAACGCGCCGCGCGCCGCACCGACGCCTACAAGATCGCCGCCGAGGAAGAAGTGCCGCACCGGGTACGTGAGGCAGCAGCCGACGCCTTGGCCGCCCTGGACGACGGCGACCACAACCGCTCCGCCGCTGCTCAGACCGCGCTCATCATCGCCGTGCACGAACACGCCAAGCAGCCCGTTCCGCTGCCCCCAGGACGGTAGCCGCCGCCCCTGTGCATTTTCACTTCCTCGCTTCGCCGCGTGCCCACGGCCGTCACCGGCGGTCCAGCGCGTGCGCAGGGCGGGAGACCTCGAGTCAGGCCTCGCGACGCCGGACAGGACCCGCAGACTCCGTGCGCCAGGCCTGCTACCCCGCGACGGTGAAGGCCGCGCCCGGTGCGCAGCACTCAGAAGCTGACCACCGTCGGCCAGCAGGCCACGGCGAGCCGCCCCCGATCCTCCAGCGAGAGCTGCCAGGGCGGCGCGTCGGCCTCCTCGCGTCGCAGTGCGGTCACCAACTTGCCGAAGACGCCGGGTGTCAGCCCGGTGAGTGGAGCTTCCAGGACGACTGCGGCTTCTCCGTCAGCACCAACGGGTGCGTGGGCAGTTCCAGTTTCCTCCGCTGCCACCGGAGGAACCTCCGGATCCGTCCGAGCTGTCCGGCATGCCGTTCGGGAAGGTGCTGTTGCGATTTCGGTCGCCGGGGAACGGGTCGCGGTAGTCAGGGTCGCCGTCGTCGTCCCGGTCCGGAAGTCCTGCACGGTCATCGTCCTCCCTATTCAGCTTCGGGCAACCGTTCCCAGGGACAGTCAATTCCAGGGTCACCCACATGCCGAGGGTGATCTCCCCACCCTCGGCCGGGTCGCTCACGCAGACGCGCCAGTCGTCGTACTCGCCCTCGTCGGGCAGTGTGTCATTGACGTACGCAGTGTCCGCCCGCACGTGGTCGTCCTTGACGATCTTGAGGCTGACGACCTCCTCGTGTGCGGTTTTCCAGGTCTTCCAGACCAGATCCGGCATCGTCGGCCACGGAATGGCTCCGCCGTCCGTCTCAGGGCACGGCGCGCCGGTCTGCACCGCGCCGAAGTCGATCGTCTTGGTGTCGGACCGGGTCCAGCCCGTTTCCTGGAAACAGACGGTCCAGTTGGACCGCATCCAGATGCTCTTGTCGTCATCTGACGCGTTGTGGTCGCCCACACCGAACCCGGCGGCCTCAGCATTGTCCCGCGCCTCGTCCAGCCGCAGACTCCGGTAGTCAGCGGCCTTCGGCAGGGGCTTGGGCGTTGACTCCCCTTCGTCCGCAGCGGGCGAGGGCGTCGGCGTGGTCGGGAGGACTGCGGTACGTTCCTTCGCCGTCGCCTTCCCGTCCGCCTGCGTAGTGGTCTCCGGGTCCGGGACAACCGCGCCGAGCAGCGCCATGGCCGCAATAGTCGCGGCCACCTTCATGCTCTTCTGCCAGGGAGTGCCCTTCCAGATCAGGACGATCGCGAGGACCAGCACCAAGAACCCGAGGAACGCATTGATCAGCCCGAACAGGGGCACGGCGAGTACGAAGCCGACGCGGGCCGGGGTGGTTAGC
Organism: Streptomyces sp. NPDC060209; assembly: GCF_042728155.1. Lineage (NCBI taxonomy): Bacteria > Bacillati > Actinomycetota > Actinomycetes > Kitasatosporales > Streptomycetaceae > Streptomyces > Streptomyces sp. NPDC060209. Next base: position 11,215 of record NZ_JBHWZS010000038.1, on the reverse strand, counting down.
CACCACCGAGGGCCGCGCGGCACCGGGGGGTGAGCGGGCGGCAGGGCCGGAGGGGCGGGCGGGTGTTGCATGGTCGGTGTTCTTTTCTGAAGCAGGGCTGACGGTTCCGCGAGGTCACTCAGGCCGTCTGTTGAGTGATGGCATCGTACAGAGCGCACGAGAAGGGCATAAACCTAGAGCAGTGGGTGGAAGTCGCCGTCCATGCTGTATCGCTCAGGGTCTGTTGAGGGCCCGGTTTGCAGAAGAGGCCTGTCGGGGACCTTTGAGATGACCGTGGGCGTTGCTGGGGCCGTTGTTGCCGATCACAGTGTTGGCCCGGCCGACTGCACCCTTGGCCCCGTCTCGTGGCTGGTCGCTGGAGCAGCTCGACGAGCCCGAGCTGGTCGAGGTGTCGCAGCTCGTCGCCGAGGACGAGTCGCTCGAGGTCTCCCAGGCGGGGGAGCCCGGGTCGGTGCTCGGCCCCGGCCCTGCCGGCATGGGCCGGGCTGTGCTCGAGGCGGGGCGGCGGTCTCGCCGGTTGGCGTGTGCCATGTCGTCAGTATTGCCTCCTGCCTAAAGCGTGTTGCAGAATGCTCGCAAAGATCACGCAGGAGCCCAGCCGCAAGAACGAACCAGGGCGAGCGGCAGCAAAAAGCAGGGCATAGCGAATCGCTCGCGAGCGCAGATCATGGCCGGAATCGACCCCTGATCTTCTTCTGCAACACGCTTTAAGGGCTGTCCCGTAATCCCCCGGCGGGCGCACGACGACAGCTACGGCACCCTCGCCGCGTTGTCGGCTCGCCCGAATACGCCAGTATGAGGACGCCCCTCCGCCTTGCGATGCACCGCATCTGACGCCGCGCGCTGATCCACCGGGCATTACGGGACAGCCCTTAGACGTCGTTTCTTATGGCGTGGGTCCTGCCTGCTGGCTGGCTTGGAGCACCTGCTAGAACCCAGCTATGACATACAGATTCACCGCTCGTGTAGTAGCAGCAGGGGTCGAACGCGACAACGACGTGATGCAAGCGGGCGTCGCCGAAGATGAGGCTGGCGATGGCTTCTTCCTGCTCTTCATGAGCAATATCGGCGAGCCGTCCCGTCAGAACGTGACTCTGGGGCTCGACAGCCACTGCCTCGTGACGCAGGACCAAGGGACGGCCTACGGCTGTGTCCGGGAGGTGACCTTGTCGAACGGGCTGCTCACAGTGTCGCTGGACCCTGCTTCGCTGGACGATCTGGGGCTGGAGGACACGAAGATCGAAGCAGAGCTCGATGTGCCGGACGAGGACATCGAGCGGATGCGCGACGTGCTCGTTCAAGTGCTGGCGTTCGGGCGAGAAGAAGCCCGGCCCCAGCGCGTGGATCTGTAGGTTCGCGTCTGCATCAAAGTCGCCGGTAGCCGAGGAGGACGGCAGCGATACCGACGAACGCAAGGAAGTGCTCCGGCTTGCGCTCATAAGGGCGATGAAGGCGGCGGCAGCCGGCCAGCCAGGACACCGTGCGCTCGACCACCCAGCGGTGTCGACCGAGGCGCTGTGAGGACTCAATGCCTCTGCGGGCGATTCGAGGCGTGATGCCGCGAGAGCGTAGCCATCGCCGCGGGTGGTCGTAGTCGTAACCCTTGTCACCGTGAAGCTTGGCCGGTCGTCTGCGTCGTGGTCCGCGGCGTGAACGGATGGGGGGGATGCCGCGGACGAGGGGTTCCAGCCCTTGGCTGTCGTGGGTGTTCGCGCCGGAGATCCCCAGAGACAGCGGCAGTCCGTTCCGGTCCGTGATCAAGTGAATCTTCGATCCCAACTTGCCACGGTCGGTCGGATTCGGTCCTGTCAGTGGCCCCCTTTTGTGGCCCGGAGGCTGACGGAATCGATCGCGCAGCGCGACCAGTCCAGTTCGCCTCGGGCACCGAGTCCATCAAGAACGACACGGTGGAGCCGGGCCCAGACCCGGTCCCGGCTCCACTGGGCGAAACGCCGGTACACCGTCTGCCAGCACGGACCGAACACCGGAGGCAACTGCCTCCACGTGCAGCCCGACGTCGTCACGAACACGATTGCGGCCAGGGCCTCACGGTCACCCGCCCGACGCCGGCCTCCGCCCTGCGGGCGAGTCGCCTCCGTCACAGGCACCACCCGCCGAAACAGCACCCACAACTCATCCGGCACCAGCCGCTCAACCAGATCCGTCATACACCGCTCAACAACCGACAACCGCCATAAGAAACGACGTCTTAGCTGATCGAACCCGTTCGTGAGGGGAAGTGATGGCTATGGCTGCGCGGCGGGGGCGTCGATCGAGGGCGTGGGTGCCGCGGCCTCGATCAAGTCGTCCATCTCGCTGATCTCCTGGGTGCTGTACGAGGCTTCGAAACGACGATGCTCGATGCCGCCCCGTCGGAACCCTGATGCAGCGACCAGAAAGACGGCTTCGAACAGCAGAGCCGCGAGGGAACCGCCCGTGACGAAGAACGACCACCTGGCTAGGCCCGGTTCCGGTCCTGCGTCGGCCGTCCCGGCCCACCTGAAGATGCGCATCATCGAGGACAGAAGCATCCAGCACAGGACGAAATATGCAAGTGTGGCCAGCGTGTAGGGCCAATATCGGCGCGGCAGCATCCGGTGTCGCCACGGAAAGATCTGGGGTTCCGCTGGGGGCTTGGCTGCGATTAGATCGGCCGTCGAGGGCTCGCTTCCGTTTCGTCGCGCCTCGATCATCTGACCGATGCGCCCATATCGCTCTTGGGTGTCGGCCATCAGTTGGTCGATGTATTTTCGAAGCACGGCCCCGTACTGGATGGTGGCTACCAGGAGCACGCCAGCGTTCACGCTGGTCATGATCGCCGCATAGTCGTGGCTCATGGCCCAGGCCAATTGTCCCCCCGAATGCTCGACCGGTCGATGCCCGTCTATGCATACCGGGTCCGGTGTGGGGATGGCCGAGGATTCGTGAAGTTGCTGGCACGCTCGTCGAGAGGTCATCGGCGGGCGCTGGTCTACCCTTCGCGGTACGCCGCTGGGTTTGGGCCGGGCGGGTCTGCTGGATCATCAGGGGCCACCGCATGGCAACGAAGGCTTTCGCCCTCAACACCGAGCCGCATGTCGCCGACGTCAACAGCACCGAATTGTCGTTTTTGGCGGGGGTGATGGGCGACGATTTCATGGACGCCCATGTCGGCCTGCACAGCGAGCGATCGGCGTCGACAACCTCGAGGAGCTCGACCCGCAGGCGCTGCGGAAGGTGTATGCGCCGCCTGATGCTTTCGGAGTCGGCGGAGCTGCTGACCAAGCTCCAGGTGCTCCATGCCGGCAAGGTTCTCGAGACCTTCACTGACCGTGAGGCGGCCGAGGAGTTCGCGGCGACGGTCAAGGGCGGGGCCGCGCCACGTACGCCCTGCGCCTCCCCGACCGCGTGCTGGCGGAACTCATGGAGTGGGTCGTCGAGCTGTACAGCGATGGAAGCGCCCTCCCACGTCGTCCTCCGGAGCGACGGCCCAGGAGCTGTTGGACGAGCCGTTCGCGCGCTGCCGTGAGGGTCCTGGAGACGCTGTTCGACGACCGGCGGCTGGCGCCATCGTGGACGCTGTGCCCGCGACCACGGACGCCGCGGTCGCGGGGGAGTGGCTGCGCGAGTGGACTGACGTCCCTGGCGTCGAAGCTGTGTTGCAGCCAGGGTTTGGTTGACCGATTGATCACTATGTTGCCGGTCTGGAGCTCTACCTGTCACGACCGCCTCTGTCCCAGAGCCCTGCGTAGGTCACGCCGAATCCTGTAGCAACACCTGCGTTCGGTCTCTACAGTCGCCACATGGCCGCCGAGGACGAGAGCCCAAGTCCGCCCGACATCGCCGTGATGCTCAAAGAGCAAACCAGTGCCTGCAAGGCAGCACGCGACGCCATCGCCGCGGGAGGCGAGGTCGTGCTCTACGACGGACAGCCGCCACAGTGGATGGTCGTCGGCATCGCTGCGACGAGGCTGAAGCGGTCGTTGAAGATCGGTCTGGCGACCCTCGGCCTCGACGAGACCGTTGAGATCCTCCGCGCTCGGCACCGCGACGAGCAATTGCGTACCGGCAACATCATCGCAGCAGACCGGTCTTGGTTCTTCACCTTGTACTTCGACTCCACCGGGACCGAGCTCTTGGCATGCAGCGGCCTCAAACGCGAGCGTCCCTCGCAGGAGGATGGTCAGGAGCTCCAGCTGTAGAGGCCGCCACCGTTGTTCACCGAAGACGCCGCGGGCCGGGCAACACCTTGCAGGACTGCCAGCAGGTCATCGTCGGTCATGTCGTCTCCGTCCTCGGATCGGAGGCGCGTGGTCCAGCGGCTTGCGAGTTCTTCGAGTTCGGCGGAGCTCGCGTTGGCCAGTGCTCGGGTCAGCCGCTTCGGCAGAGCGAACACCTCAACGCCATCGTTCAAGGGGGCGGTGCCCCACTCCGGCCACGCCACCCAAGGAGCTGTTCGACCGGTGGAGCCTCGGCCGATGTCACGGTGTGTTGGGGCGGGCGTCACGGCCAGGTGGAGGCCGTAGTGCCCGGCTGATGGGTGGTGGTGCCCCAGGCTGGCTCCCTCGTACGGGTCATCGACAGCTCCGGGGAGGACAGCGCTGGAGAGTGGGCCCCGCTCGTCCGGTCCCTGGGAGGCCGGGTTATCGAGGCCGGCTCGTTCACGCTCAACCCGTGCAGCGAGCTCTTCCCGCCGGAGGTGAGTGAGCAGTTGGTCCGCTCGTTCATCGTCGCGGTAGAGCCCAGCGCGCTCACCTCCCAGGCGACGCACGCTCTTCAGCACGCGCTGAATCACCCCAAGGCCACCTCGCTCAACGGGCTCATGGACGCCCTGGCCTCCCCGGAGGACGGCAAGGTGGCCGGCCGCAAGGCTCACCGACTGGGGAGAGGGCGCCGCAATCGCGCTGTCCCGCTACACCGAAGGCTCGCTGCGCGGCCTCTTCGACGGCCAGGACACGAGCCCCCCATAGACCTACCGATCCTGGCTCTACGCCCAGCCAGACCTGCGAGCTGAAGCCGAGCGCCTGCGGGCAGCACGCCGCCGAGCACCCGCGTCCCGATTCCGGCACGCCAGCGGACCTCCGACGCCTCCCTGCTACGGCGATGCGAGGCAGCGAACACCCGCCTCCGGCAACGAACGGAGGAGAACCGCCGCTTTCGCGACCAACTGGTCAGCGCACTTGCCGAACAACGAGCCGAGAGAATCACAACCAATCAAGCGAGGGGACGACGATGACGACCGCCGACGAGCAGGACCGACTACTGCGGGGACCCAGAACCGCTCTCGAACAAGCCCGGCGGAACCCGGGGACGTGGGCGGACCTCGCCTACTGCGGCGTTCAGGACACCGACGCAGGTCCCGTGACCGACCGCAACAGAGCCGCCCGCTTCGCGGTTCTGTGGGCATTGCAATACGACCGCCGCCCACAGGACCTACCGCTCCTGCGCTTCCTCCTCCAACAGCAGACCACCTTCTACCAGGAGGCCGTCCCCTGGGGACTGGGCCCAGACCTGACGCTGGCCGGCTTCCTGGTCGCCGAGCACCGGCAGGCGGAGGACCTTTGGCTGCACTGGACCGCGAAGAACATCAGCTTCGACGCGGCTCTCGGCTACCACCTCTACCACTTGCTCACCGGAGGTGCCGCAGCTACCGCCGAGCTGGTACGAGCCAGCGCCCACCCTGACCGTGACCGCATCCTGGGCGACATCACCGCGGACCGCCACACCGATGTCGCCGTTGAGGAGTGGCTGGATCAGCAACGCGAACGGTTCCCGGCCGACCCGGCCGACGAGAGTCTGAACACATGGGCCCACCACGCAGCGCGCCTCGGCGAACGCGAGGCATCCCGCCTGTTCATGACCGAGTGGGCCGCCAGCGAGCCTCGAACCGACAACTCGCTCAACACACTGCAGTTCCACTTGGCCCAACTCGGCTACCTCACCGAGGCAGTGGCGGTACAGAAGGAGGCCATCGCGCTCTGCGACAGTCCACCGGAGTCGAGCCTCAAGGCCGGCAAGCTGCTGAGTCTGGTCAGATTGGAACGGCAGGCCGGCGACTTCACAGGCGCATGGCGATCCCTGCAGGCAGCCGGGCAGGTGCTCTCGGGAGTCCCGGACTGGCCGTGGATGGGCATGTGGCAGGCATTCGTCAAGGAGTACTTCCAACTCGTTCCAGTTGCGCCAGACGAGCACCAAGGTCGGTTGCTGCTGGACGAGGGCGACCGGCATCTACGAGATGCTCCGCAGAAGTGGCTGGGCGGGGTACTCGACTCGGCGATAGCGGCAGCTGAGCACCTCAACGACAACGACAAACTCAGCCGATACCAAGTCCTGCGAGACGGGGATCAACACCAGCAAGAGCAACGGCCGTCACTTCGATCGGCGGAGCCATCATGAGGGGCTGGCCGGCGCCCGTGAGGTTCAACCGTCCAAGCGAACCACCGTGTCACCACCGGTTGCAGCCGTCTCATCACGATAGCGATCAAGTGGGGCGCTGGGCGCCGACGATCACCGTGCTCCGCTCGTCGAGTACACCGTCTTCCACGCAATGGCCCAGTTCAATGGCTCAGAGGATGGTCAAACTCAAGATGATCCAGCAGCAGGTCGGCCACGATCACGCCTCCACCACCGCGATCTACAGGTGCGTCCCGTCCGACTTCCGCACACGCTCCCTGCATCGTGTCCTGGACGCCACCATCGAGGCCTGTCTGCGGTCAGGAAGGTCGTCCTGATGCCACGCCAGATCAGCTACGGGTGGCGCCTGCGTGAGCTGATGGCCGCCCGCGGCATGTTCACCGTCGCCGAGCTCATAGCGCACCTGACCGAAGCGACATCACACTGTCCTCCTCCCAGGTCCACCGTCTGGTCTCAGGCACCCGGAGCGCCGTGCTGGCCACCCTCTGCGACATCCTCGACTGCACGCCCACCGAACTGATCGCCACATCGGCCCAGAACCTCCCGGCCCGCCGCGCCGCCGGCGAAGAGGCGCCGATCACCCGGGCCGCCCGCCGACCCACACGGGTCCGGCTGACGCCCGAGGGGTGAGCGGTGACGCCCGAGGAGTACGAGCGGGCGCAATGCCGTGGTCAAGGAAGCAACCCCTACGGTTGGCGAGGTTCCTGAGTCTCGGCGCCATCCCCAGTCGGCCGTCAAGCGCCGGCTTCGCCCGCAGGGCCTGACCCGATACGACGAAGTCGGAGATCTCGCCCTCCGCCGCGCGTCCGCTTTCGTCCGTGGCAGCCCTTTCACCGGCATCGCCCCTCAGCTACGGCTGGGCCGAGCTGATCACCAGGAGCTGGTCTCAGCAGTCGTGGGTGTCGCAAACGACTGTCCACCCGCTGATGGGAAGCGAACGACCCTGTGGGCCGCCCGCCCGAGCGGCGCGAGCAGCAGTCGCCACCCTGAGCCGAACTTGCTTCGCTGACTGCGCGGGCGCCTCCTGCGCTGCTGTATGCAGGCCGAGCGCAAGGAGCGCCGGCCAGGTCAGCATGCCTGCATTCGCCACTTCGTCGTCGAGCACCCCTGAGGCTGGAGCTCCGCGGCCGTCCCTACTGAGCAGCAGCAGGCTCAGTGGCGGCAGGAGTGTAGTACACGGAGCGGCCCTGCTTGGAGCGCTCCAGGAGGCCGCGGGCAACCCCCTGCTCCAGGGCGTTGCGCACGACCGTCGCCTGCACCTTGCGCTGGGGGTGGGCTTCGGTCAGTGCGGCGGAAACCTCGGCGGCGGACTTCGGCTCGCTCTGCCCGGCCAGGTAACTGCCGGCCAGCGCAGCCCAGGTCTCTTCGACCGCACTCTTGGCCGTCGTGGCCTTCACCGCAGGAGCCTTGGCATCGGCCTTCTTCGAAGACTTGGCCTTGCCCGGCGCCTTCTGCTGCGCTGTCGCGCTCTTCCCACGGCGCGCCGCAGGGACCGAAGCCTTCTTCTTGCCCTTGCCGCTTTCCGCGGCCGGCTTATCGGGGCCGCCCAGCACGACCTGCATCTTCACCAGGACCTGCTCGCCCTCCTGGAGCTGGCGGAGCTCGCCCTCCAGCCGGGCCAGTTCGGCACGCACCCGCTCCTGCTCGGTCCTGGTGGCCGCGAGGTCTTCGGTAACCCTCTGCGCGTAACCGGCGGTGACTGTGGAGGTTGCAGTGACTTCGGACATGAGGCCCTCATCTTTCGGAAATATGAGTGGGATGATCCCCCGATGCTACTCACACATCCATGCGGGCAACTTCCCAGTGGTGACTCACTACCCGCCGAAGGCACCTTGCGATGGCCCTGAGCGAGGACAACTCCGCTTCTCAGGACGGCTCGTACGCGACCGGAACCTCGCGGGAACCACTTTCGACTTGATGGCCTTGCCCTGAAACTCGCTGTCCGACGTGGTATTCGTTTCTGCGGGGCAGGTCGTGCCGTCTTGAGGGAAAAGTTGACTGGGGAGATAAGAAGGTTCGTGGCCTGCAGAAGCCTGCAAGGTATCCGCGATTGGGCATTGGAGTGCGATCCGTTGCCCTGCTGCCGGCCGCAGCGTATGGCCAGCTGTGCTGGATGACACGGCTGCTTGATCGCTCCTGAACCACGTCCCCCCGTCCTGGTCCTGGTCTGACCTCGCCGTTTCGTGTTGCGGTCAACCAGCAGCCGGCCTCAACCCGCATACCATGTCCGTCGCCCCGACGGGGGTATTGCGGGTGGCGCCGTGCCGCTGGGTGAGCGCCGGCCCTATGGTCTGGACGGCCGTGGCTGATGAACGCTGTCGCACCAGGAAATGGGCTCTCGTGTTCGATGCCGGGCGCCCGGCAGAGGTAAGGGAAATGACGCAAACTTGGAGGTTGTCTCACGTGGCAAGTTTCGCGAGCTTCTTGTAGCAGGTCAGGGCGGCGGCACTGGCCACGCATCGGCCCTGCCAGTCGTTGCGGACCACGTACGGGATCTTGAGACCACGAGCAGCCCATGGCAGGCTCATGCCGCATGATCGATGAATTCGCGAAAGACAACCTGTACGGGAGACTGCGGCGGGACCGCAAGGCGCTGCTCTGGAAACTCGACGGCTTGTCCGAATACGACGCCCGCCGACCTTTGACAGCGACTGGGACCAACCTCCTCGGCCTGGTCAAACATGTGGCCACCGTCGAGGCCAGGTACTTCGGCGAGGTCTTCGACCGCCCTTCCCCGGAACCGCTGCCCCGGTGGCAGGACTCCAACGGCAGCGATCTGTGGGCGATCGAGGGCGAGACCCGCGATCAGATCATCGGGTTCTACCGGCGCACGTGGGAACACTCGGACGCGACGATCAATGAGCTTTCCCTCGACGCCCCCGGCCACGTGCCGTGGTGGCCGGAGCCTTATGCCGACACGAACCTGTTCGACATCTTGGTCCATGTCCTCGGCGAGTCCATCCGGCATGCCGGGCACGCCGATATCCTGCGCGAGGGCCTCGACGGCCGGACCGGGTTGCGCGCCGAACACGAGAAGCAGATCGACGAGGAAGCCCGTGCAGCCTACTGCGCGAAGATCGAGCAGGCTGCTAGGTCGGCTGCACCAGTCAAGGCTCAGAGGGCGTCTCACGTGACGTGATGCAGTGGTGCACGCGCTGACCGGCGGCTGTGCCTGGCGGCATCTGCCGCCGCCGTTCGGCACGTCGCCCGTCACCGCGCATCGCCGCTTCACGGTATGGACCGAGTCCGGACTGCGGCGTCGGCTGCACCGGGCGGTGCTGGACGAACTCGGGGCCCGCGGCGAGGTGGACTGGACCTCGGCGATCGTCGACGCGGCCTCCGTTCGCGCCAAAGGGAGGATCGCTGACCGGGCCGAACCCGGTCGATCGCGGCAAAAAAGGGTAGCAAGCTGCACGTGCTGTCCGATGCCCAGGGCATCCCGCTCGCCGTCGCCGTGTCCGGGCGCGAACATGTACGACAGCCTCGCCCTCAAGCCGCTCATCCGCGGCATACCCGCCGTCCGGTGCCGCCGGGGACCACGGCGGCGCAGCCCGTCAAACTCCGCGCGGACAAGGCGTACTTATCCGTCGAACACCTGGCCTGGCTACGCGAGCGCGGGCTCGTCGCGCGCATCGCGCAGTCCGGCATCGAGTCCGGCGAACGCCTCGTCAGGCACCACTGGAAGATCGAACGGTCGATCGCCTGGCTCTTCGGCTACCGGCGCCTCACCGTCCTATACGAACGAAAGGGCTCGCACTTCCTCGCCTTCCTCGGCCTGGCCGCCGCCCTGACCTGCTACACGAAGCTCGCGACACTTGCCACGTGAGACACCCTCTCAATATGGCACCGTGTCGTCGCGACGAGATTCGACAGACTCGCGGTCCGCAGTGAGGCAACTGTCCTCATCGTGGCCATCAATGAGTGGCTGTAGTCCGCATGCGCCTGCCATTCGTGGAGCACCTGGGATCGAGCGCAAAAGTGCGTTACCTACCGATGGAACCGTCAGCCTGCTCACGAAGGATGTCGGCGTGGCCTGCATGGCGGGCCGTCTCTTCGATCATGTGCACCAGCACCCACCGCATCGGTCGCACAGTGCCCGCTTTGCCTGCCGCCCGAGCACACGGATGGTTCAAGTTGCCACAACGCTTGATGATTTCGTCGGACCGTTCAATGGCACCGAGGTAGGCAGCGAGAAGGCTGTCCACGGTGTCACCCTCGGAGAGATCCATGCTGAAATCCGGATGCTCGACATCGGCACCCTCGAAGGCCCAGGCAAACCAGTAAAGCTCCGCCGCCGTCAGGTGTTTGACCAGGCCGAAAACGCTGGTGCCAGAGGACACCCCGGGCGTTCGCCCCTGCCTGTCATCAAGGCCCTGCGCCTTCGCAACCACTGCTTCACGGACGTAGTTCAAGAACGTGAGTAATGTCGACTTCTCGTCGGAGTCGCTGCCAGGTGGGCCTACGTCGCGGCGTCGTTGCGTCTCTGTCATCGGGGCACACTAGCTTGATCCACTTTCGAAACGCATCCTAAAGCGTGTTGCAGAACGCTCGCAAGGATCACGTAGGAGCCCAGCCGCAAGAACGAACTGGGGGCGATAGGCAGCGAAAAGCAGGGCATAGCGAATCGCTCGCGAGCGCAGATCATGGCCGGAATCGACCCCTGAATCTTCTTCTGCAACACGCTTTAAGGGCTGTCTCGTAATGCCCGGTGGAATAGCGCGCGGCGACAGATGCGGTGCATCGCAAGGCGGAGGGGCGTCCTCATACTGGGCGCATTCGGGCGACCCGACAACGCGGCGAGGTGCCGTAACTGTCGTCGTGC
>NZ_JBHWZS010000037.1:0-44187 GCF_042728155.1 Streptomyces sp. NPDC060209 | reverse complement strand
TCGTCTTGGTGGCGGTCGCCTTGGTGGCGGTCGCCTTCTTGGCCGTCGTGGCCTTCTTCGCGGGCGCCTTCTTGGCCGGAGCCTTCTTCGCCGTCTTCTTCTTCGCCGGCCCCTTGGCCCGCTTCTCGGCAAGCAGCTCGTAGCCGCGCTCCGGCGTGATGTCCTCGACGCTGTCGTCGGTCCGCAGCGTCGCGTTCGTCTCACCGTCGGTGACGTACGCGCCGAACCGGCCGTCCTTCACGACCACCGGGGCCCCGCTCACGGGGTCCGTGCCCAGTTCCTTCAGCGGCGGCTTGGCGGCGGCACGCCCGCGCTGCTTCGGCTGGGCGTAGATCGCGAGGGCCTCTTCGAGCGTGATGTCGAAGAGCTGGTCCTCGGACGTCAGCGAACGCGAGTCCGTGCCCTTCTTGAGGTAGGGCCCGTAGCGGCCGTTCTGCGCGGTGATCTCGACGCCCTCGGCGTCCTCACCGACGACGCGCGGCAGCGACATCAGCTTGAGCGCGTCGGCCAGCGTCACCGTATCGAGCGACATGGACTTGAAGAGGGACGCGGTCCGCGGCTTCACCGCGTTCTTGCCCGTCTTCGGCGTGCCCTCGGGCAGCACCTCGGTGACGTACGGGCCGTAGCGCCCGTCCTTCGCGATGATCTGGTTACCGCTGACCGGGTCGGCGCCGAGCTCGAAATCGCCGCTCGGCTTGGCCAGCAGCTCCTCCGCGAGCTCCACGGACAGCTCGTCGGGCGCCAGGTCCTCCGGCACGTCCGCGCGCTGGTGGCCCTCGGAGTCCTTCTCGCCGCGCTCGATGTACGGGCCGTAGCGGCCGACGCGGAGCTTGATGTCGTTGCCGACGGGGAACGAGGAGATCTCGCGGGCGTCGATCGCGCCCAGGTCGGTCACGAGCTCCTTCAGGCCACCGAGGTGGTCCCCGTCGCCGTTACCCGCGTCGGAAGCCGCGCCGGCACCGGCGGTGTCGTCGCCGGCGCCGAAGTAGAAGCGGCGCAGCCACGGCACGGACTGGGCCTCGCCCCGCGCGATGCGGTCGAGGTCGTCCTCCATGCGAGCGGTGAAGTCGTAGTCCACGAGCCGGCCGAAGTGCTTCTCCAGCAGGTTCACCACGGCGAACGAGAGGAACGACGGCACCAGGGCCGTGCCCTTCTTGAACACGTAGCCGCGGTCCAGGATGGTCCCGATGATCGAGGCGTACGTCGACGGACGGCCGATCTCGCGCTCTTCGAGCTCCTTGACCAGCGAGGCCTCGGTGTAGCGGGCCGGCGGCTTGGTGGCGTGCCCGTCGACCGTGACCTCGTCGGCGGTCAGGGCGTCGCCCTCGGCGACCTGCGGGAGTCGGCGCTCGCGGTCGTCCAGCTCGGCGTTCGGGTCGTCCGCGCCTTCGACGTACGCCTTCATGAAGCCGTGGAAGGTGATCGTCTTGCCGGACGCGGAGAACTCGGCGTCGCGGCCGTCGCTCGCCCGGCCACCGATCTTGACGGTGACGGAATTACCGACGGCGTCCTTCATCTGGGAGGCGACGGTGCGCTTCCAGATCAGCTCGTAGAGCCGGAACTGGTCGCCGGTGAGACCCGTCTCCGCCGGGGTGCGGAAGCGGTCGCCGGAGGGGCGGATCGCCTCGTGCGCCTCCTGCGCGTTCTTGACCTTGCCGGCGTACGTGCGGGGCTTCTCGGGGAGGTAATTCGCCCCGTACAGCTGTGTGACCTGCGCCCGGGCCGCGGAGACCGCGGTGTCCGAGAGGGTCGTGGAGTCCGTACGCATGTAGGTGATGAAGCCGTTCTCGTACAGCTTCTGCGCCACCTGCATCGTGGCCTTGGCCCCGAAGCCCAGCTTGCGGCTCGCCTCCTGCTGGAGGGTCGTCGTGCGGAAGGGCGCGTACGGCGAGCGGCGGTAGGGCTTCGATTCGACCGAGCGGACCGCGAACGCCGAGTCGGCGAGCGCCGCGGCCAGGGCGCGGGCGTTGGCCTCGTCGAGGTGCAGCGTCTGGGCGGACCCCTGCTTGAGCTGCCCGTCGGGGCCGAAGTCGCGGCCCTGGGCGATACGGCGCCCGTCGACCGCGCTGAGGCGGGCGGTGAGCGTCGAGGGGTCGGAGGCATCACCGGAGCGGCCGGTGGCGAAGGTGCCGGTCAGGTCCCAGTACTCGGCGGAGCGGAAGGCGATGCGCTCGCGCTCCCGCTCGACGACGAGGCGGGTGGCGACGGACTGGACACGACCCGCGGAGAGCCGCGGCATGACCTTCTTCCACAGGACCGGCGAGACCTCGTAGCCGTAGAGGCGGTCGAGGATACGGCGGGTCTCCTGGGCGTCGACCATGCGCTGGTTGAGCTCGCGCGGATTGGCGACGGCGGCCCGGATCGCGTCCTTGGTGATCTCGTGGAAGACCATCCGGTGGACGGGAACCTTGGGCTTGAGGACTTCCTGCAGGTGCCACGCGATGGCTTCGCCCTCGCGGTCCTCATCGGTGGCGAGGAAGAGTTCGTCGGATTCGGCGAGGAGCTGCTTGAGCTTCCTGACCTGGGCTTTCTTGTCTGCGTTGACGACGTAGATCGGCTGGAAGTCGTTTTCGACGTCCACACCGAGACGGCGTACCTCACCGGTGTACTCGTCCGGCACCTCGGCGGCGCCGTTGGGCAGGTCGCGGATGTGCCCGACGCTCGCCTCGACGACGTATCCGGGGCCGAGGTAGCCCTTGATCGTCTTCGCCTTGGCAGGCGACTCGACAATGACGAGTCGGCGGCCTGCGGTCTCGCTGGTCGGGGACAACTTCGCTCTTCTCTCCGGTCGGCACTCGTGGGCATCCGGGCAGCGATATGACGCTGCCCGCGGTGCTGTCGCTGCGGAGTGTGACGGTACAACCCGCCCCCGTGTCAAACGGCAAAAGCCCGCAACGGCCACTCGAACGGTAACCCGACTTCCGCCACTCCTGCCGCCCGGACTACCCGGTCCGCTCCTCGCGGGGCTGTCGCCTGCGGGTTTCGGGGCCCTGTCGGGGAGGCTGCGGGGCGGCTGCCCGGCGGCCGCCGTCCCTGCCGGAGAAGTGGATCAGATGCGGGTGAAGCACCACACGCCGAGGAGGAGGAAGAGTACGCCGAAGAGCGTGGCGAGAGCGGTGGAGGCGACGGGGCTCACACCGATCGCCACCGGCGCGCGCTGAATGGTGCGCGCCCCTGTCCAGACGAGGAGTGCGGTACCGAACAGCGCGAATGCCGCACCGGCGAAGACCGCGGTGACACTCTCCATGCCCGTACCCCTCACACTCTTCGCCTCGGCTGCCGCCTTGACGCTCGTACGCCGTCGCGCTCGCCGTGGCTCCGTTGCCGTCGCGCTCGCCGTGGCTCCCGTCGCCGTCGCGCTGTGGGCGACTCGGCAGAGGGGAGGCTGCCACCCCGGGGCGTCCTCGGCACGAACCGGGGATGAACACCGAGGGGATGCCCGGGGAACTGCCGTGAGCGGAAGCCGCAAGCCGCACCGGAGCGGCATGCGACAAGGCGAGAAGGCACTGGTCAGACGGGTGTTGGGTGAAGGAGGGCCCGGCTCCGGCACGCAGGAACGGAGCGCGACGGCACCGGCGCGGACTGCGCCACCGGGGCCGTCGGCGTCGCGGGGGCAGCCGCAACGCAGAGGCCACCGGCATCGCAGCTACCGCGGCGGCACGTCAGCGCACGGGCTCCAGGAAGCCTTCCTCCACCAGCAGTCGGATCGCCTGCGGGGTGCGGTCGCGCAGCAGCACCGGGTCCTCGGCCATCAGCTGGGCGATGGCGTCCAGGATCCGGCCCGCGGGCAGCGAACCGTCGCACACGCCCGCGAAACCCGCCCCGACGGCATCGACCTTGGTCGCCCGGCGCATCCCGCGATGCTGACGCAGCACCACATGCTCCGGATCCTCGGCGCCCGGCAGTCCGACCTGCTCCTGCACGACCTCCTCGGCAAGGGTGAAGTGCGCGGCGAGCAGCGCCGCGTCGTCGTGTTCACGCAGATAGTCCTGCCGCGCGAAATGGGCCTCCACGGCGGACCCGAGGGGTTGCTCCACCGCGTGCGGCCACTCCTCGGCCACGAGCGAGGGATTCCCCGCGGCCGCCGCGGACTTCCGGAGCGTGATCCACCCGAAGCCGACGGCCGTGGTGCTGCGGGCCTCGAACTCGTCCAGCCAGGCTTCGTACCGCTCGGCGTACAGGGCGGGGTCCGTGCGGTGGTCGCCGCTGTCACGCAGCCACAGCTCGGCGTACTGCGTGATGTCCTGCACCTCACGCTGCACGATCCAGGCGTCGCAGCCGGCGGGCACCCAGGAGCGGACCCGGTCCTGCCATTCCTCACCCTCCACGTGCTGCCAGTTGGCGAGGAACTGCGCGTACCCGCCCTCGTTGAGCCGGTCCCCGGCGTGCTGCACGAGAGTCCGGCACAGATCGTCACCGCCCATGCCGCCGTCGCGGTACGTCAACCGGGCACCGGGCGAGATGACGAAGGGCGGGTTGGACACGACCAGGTCGTACGTCTCGGTCCCGACGGGTTCGAAGAGGGACCCCTCCCGCAGGTCGGCGGGGGCCGCTCCTGACAGGGCAAGGGTGAGACGGGTGAATTCCAGAGCACGCGGGTTGACGTCCGTGGCTGTGACCCGGGTGGCGTACTGGGTGGCGTGCAGGGCCTGGATACCGGAGCCCGTGCCGAGATCGAGGGCTGAGGTCACGGGCTTTCGCACCGTGATCCCGGCGAGCGTGGTGGAAGCCCCGCCGACGCCCAGGACGACGCCTTCCTCGTGCGAGCCGATGCCGCCGGCCCCGCCCACCGCGCATCCCAGGTCGGAGACGATGAACCAGTCCTGCCCGTCGGGCCCGCCGTAGGGCCGCACGTCGACGGTCGCTCTGACCAGGTCGCCCTCGTGGACCGCCCAGCCGTCCTCCACGCACTCCTCCAGCGGGAGGGCCACGGCCGCCGCGGCGGCAGGAACCGGGCGCTGCAGAAGGAACAGCCGCACCAGCGTGTCGAGCGGCGAATCCCCGCGGGTGGCCCGGAGAGCCGGGACGGTCTCGCTGCGGGCGAGCGCGGTGTAGGCGGGCGCGCCGAGCCGTTCGAGGAGGCCATCGGCGGTGAAGGCGGCGCCAATCAGGGCTTCGCGGAGTCGAAGGGCATGGTCGGATGCGGGAAGGCTGGTCGTACTCACCCGACCATTGTGCCGCTCCCGCCGACAACGGCAGCGGCCCGGCGCCCTCGATGGGCGGCCGGGCTGCTGCGTTCCTACGTTTTCCCGCGACTGCTTCCCGCGCCTACGCCTTCTCGCTCGCCGAGGCCGACGGCGATGCGGCCTTCGACGCCGGAGCGGACGGGCCGGAGGCGGGCGGAGCCGAGGCCGTCGGCTTCTGGCAGCCCTTCTGCTTCGCCATCGCCGAGCCGACCTCGCCGGACTGGAGCTTCTTCAGCGCCTGGTCACCGTTGGTGCTGATCTTGTTCAGCTCGTCGGCGATGCCCTTGAGACCGTCGGCGAACTTCGCCTGGTCCTTCGTGTCGAGCGCGTCGACCTTCGTCTTCAGGTTCGCGTAGGCCACCGAAGAGGCGTTCAGCTCCTTCACGGCCTCCTTCTGCGTGGTCTCTCCGCCGTCCACGGGCGGCGCGCCCGCCGAGTCCACGGCCGTGCCCAGCGCCTTGTACGCCTGCGAGATCTGCTGGAAGGCGGCCGAGTCGGTCTTCTGGACGTCGGCGGGCTTGCTGTTGTCGGCCGTCTGCTGCTGGATCGCGGCATTGGCGTTCGCGATCTTCTGCAACTGCGGCTGAACCTGGTCGCAGACCTTCTTCGCCCAGTCGTTCACCTTGTTGTCGCTGTCGTCGCTGCAGCCCGACAGCGTCAGTACGAGTACCGCACCGCCGGACAGTGCGGCTGCAAGCTTCTTGTTCACCGGATTGGGTCCCTTCCAAGGCTCTCGGCCCCGGAACTTACACGCCAAGTGGGCGACAATCAGGCGCCGGGCATCCGATATATATTCTTTTGCAGCCATTTGCACCAAGGGAAACCAGGGAGATACAACTCACCTGCCCACTCGGACGCATGTGCGGATACGTCCCGTCGTCCGGGGCCTGCCCGGACATGGAAACGGCGGACGACGCATCAGAACACGCCGTCCGCCGCCTCGCTGAGCAGGCGTTACGTACAGGCCGGCCGTCTCGTGACCGCGAGCCTCATGAAACGGCCGCAGGGTCGGTCGACTTGGCAGGGCCGTCACCACCGCCGTCGTCACCACCACCGCCGTCCGGACCGCCGCTGTCGCCCACGGCGATTCCGCGCCGCTTGGACACATAGACGGCGCCGATGATGACAACGATGGCGACCACGGCCACCAGGGTCCGTACGCCCGCGCTCGCGTCATCGCCGTAACTGAACTGCACCACCGCTGGGGCGATGAGCAGCGCCACGAGATTCATCACCTTGAGGAGCGGGTTGATGGCCGGGCCCGCTGTGTCCTTGAACGGGTCGCCCACCGTGTCGCCGATGACCGTCGCGGCGTGGGCCTCGCTGCCCTTGCCACCGTGATGGCCGTCCTCGACCAGCTTCTTGGCGTTGTCCCACGCGCCACCGGAGTTGGCGAGGAAGACGGCCATCAGGGTTCCGGTGGCGATCGCACCCGCGAGATACGAGCCGAGGGCCCCGACCCCCAGGCTGAATCCCACCGCGATCGGCGCCAGGACCGCGAGCAGCCCGGGTGTGGCCAGTTCGCGCAGTGCGTCCTTGGTGCAGATGTCGACGACCCGGCCGTACTCCGGCTTCTCGGTGTAATCCATGATCCCGGGGTGCTCCCGGAACTGCCGCCTCACCTCGTAGACCACGGCCCCCGCCGAACGGGAGACCGCGTTGATCGCCAGCCCGGAGAAGAGGAAGACGACCGCGGCTCCGAGGATCAGGCCGACGAGATTGTTCGGCTGTGAGATGTCCAGGCTCAGCCCGAGTTCCCCCGCCCGGGCCCCCACATCGTCGACCGCGGTGGCGATGGCGTCCCGGTACGAGCCGAAGAGCGCGGACGCCGCCAGGACCGCCGTGGCGATCGCGATTCCCTTGGTGATGGCCTTGGTCGTGTTGCCGACGGCGTCCAGGTCCGTGAGGACCTGGGCTCCCGCGCCCGTGACGTCCCCGGACATCTCCGCGATGCCCTGGGCGTTGTCGGAGACCGGGCCGAAGGTGTCCATCGCGACGATGACGCCCACGGTGGTGAGCAGACCGGTCCCTGCCAGGGCCACCGCGAAGAGCGCCAGCATGATCGACGTACCGCCGAGCAGGAACGCTCCGTAGACGCCGAGGCCGATCAGGAGCGCGGTGTAGACGGCCGACTCGAGGCCGATGGAGATTCCCGCGAGCACCACGGTCGCCGGACCGGTCAGCGAGGACTTCCCGATGTCCCGGACGGGGCGCCGGCTGGTCTCTGTGAAGTAACCGGTGAGCTGCTGGATCAGGGCGGCGAGCACGATCCCGATGGCTACGGCGACCAGCGCGAAGACGCGCGGGTCTCCACCGTGCGAGGTGATGGCGTCGTCGGTGACCCCGTCCAGTGCGGCGTAGGAGGACGGCAGATAGACGAAGACGGCCACCGCCACGAGTACGAGCGAGATCACCGCGGAGACGAAGAATCCGCGGTTGATGGCGCTCATCCCGCTGCGGTCGGCGCGCCTGGGAGCGACGGCGAAGATCCCGATCATCGCCGTGACCACCCCGATCGCCGGAACGATCAGCGGAAACGCGAGCCCCGCGTCCCCGAAGGCGGCCTTGCCCAGAATGAGCGCGGCCACGAGCGTCACGGCGTACGACTCGAAGAGGTCGGCGGCCATGCCCGCGCAGTCACCGACGTTGTCGCCCACGTTGTCGGCGATGGTGGCGGCGTTACGCGGATCGTCCTCGGGGATGCCCTGCTCCACCTTGCCCACCAGGTCGGCACCCACGTCGGCGGCCTTGGTGAAGATGCCGCCTCCGACCCTCATGAACATGGCGATCAACGCGGCACCGAGGCCGAAACCCTCCAGCACCTTGGGCGCGTCGGCGGCGTAGACGAGTACCACGCAGGAAGCACCGAGCAGGCCGAGGCCCACCGTGATCATGCCGACCACACCACCCGTACGAAAAGCGATCTTCATCGCTTTGTGCGAAACGGTGGTGAGATCTTTCTCCGGCTCTCCCTCGGCGGGGGTCGCCTCACGCGCTGCGGCCGCCACGCGCACATTGCTGCGGACGGCGAGCCTCATACCGATGTATCCGGTGGCCGCCGAGAAAAGCGCACCCACCAGGAAGAACAGCGAGCGCCCCGCGCGCTGCGACCAGTTGTCCGCCGGAAGCAGCAGTAGCAGGAAGAACACGACGACGGCGAAGATGCCGACGGTACGCAGCTGCCGGGCCAGATAGGCATTCGCGCCTTCCTGGACGGCCGCCGCGATCTCTTTCATGCGTTCGGTGCCTTCACCCGCCGCCAACACCTGGCGTACCAGCAGCTGGGCCACGACCAGCGCGGCAAGGGCGACGACCGCGATGACGACGACGATCAGCCGGTTGCCATCGGTGAGTACTGCGGCTGCGAGTGAGGTGGACCGGCCGGAAGGTACGGAAACGTGCGTCAGTTCTGCCAGTGGGGTGTTGAAGAACTCCGCCATACGTCCTCCTTGACGCTGAGCGCTCAAGACGTGGACGGATTGTAGGGAGCGGAACCTGATCAAAACAGTGGGTGGTCAATGAAATCGACTTTCGTCCGCCCAATGGCAAATGATCTCGCGCGCACCTGAACCCGAATGCAGTAATGGGTCTGGCGCATGGCGCACGGGGAATTACTGGAGATCACTGATCAAGCACAGAGGAAAGGCCCTGCTCAGCAGGGCCCGAAAACGTGATCACACCCGTCGCCCGAAGGCCGCAGAAGGAGGCGCGAGGCGCGGCGGCGGCCAGGCAGGACGGGGTTGGGTGGGTGGATTTACCCGAGCGCGGGGTGCGGGGCGCGAGGCGCACCGGAGCGAAGCCGCGCGGGGCGCGGGCTACGCGAGGCGCAGGCTGGGCACGGCCGACCGCGCAGGGCGGTAGGGCCACGTGAGGTGAGCCCGCACTGTGGAGGGCTGTGCAAGCCGCGCCGGGCGGAAAGGGCACCAGGCGGGGTGAGTCAGGGAAGCACCACGGCCGGAGACGTCGGCCAGGTCATGCGGATCACTCCGCCGTCCGCACCTGTACGGACTTCCACGTCGTCCACCAGGCCACTGATGACCGCGAGGCCCATCTCGTCCTCGCTGTCGGCGTCGGTCCCCGGATCGTCCGGGCCTCCGCCGCCGGTCGCTCCCGGCACCGACGAGCCGCTTCCCGGGGCGGGAAGCCCGTCGCCGACCTCGATGGAGAACGCCTTCTCGTCCTCGGTCAGAACGACCGTGACAGGGGCGGCGATGTCATGGCTCCGATGCAGTCCCACGGCTCGGCTGCACGCCTCGCCGACTGCGAGTCTGACCTCGTCGAGCACCGCCTCGTCGACGCCGGCCCGGCGCGCCACGGCGGCTGCCACGAGGCGGGCCGTCCTGACGTGTTCGGGCTGAGCGCTGAAGCGGAGTTCAACGGTTGGCATGCCATCCCCCTCGAACGTATGGGCGTGCATCTCAGGGGCCCGGGCGTGCCGCCCGGTACCCCTGCTCTCATTCTCCCCCGGAAACCGACGAAGCCGGCAGCCGACCACATGGTCGACCGCCTGCTCGTGGCGGCCCGTCTGCTGCCGCCTGCCGGTCTGTCACTGCCATGCCTGCCGACCTTGGAGCTGCCGGCCTGCACCGACGGTTCAGTCGGTGGCCGCGACAGCCTCGTCGACCGTGGTGTGGATGGGAAACACCTTGGTCAGACCTGTGATCCGGAAGATCTTGAGAATGCGCTCCTGGTTACACACCAGGCGCAGCGAGCCCTCATGGGCCCGGACACGCTTCAAGCCGCCCACGAGCACGCCGAGGCCGGTGGAGTCGAGGAAGTCGACGCCTTCCATGTCGACAACCAGGTGGTAGCTGCCGTCATTCACCAACTCGACCAACTGCTCGCGCAGCTTGGGCGCGGTATACACATCAATCTCGCCACCGACCTCGACGACCGTACGGTCGCCACCAGGCCCGGACACATTGCGAGTCGACAGGGACAGGTCCACGGATCCTCCAGCACCTTGCTATCGAGCGGTCGCCCCTCGGTCTCCCCGACGGAGGCCAGGGGACGGATCGCCAGCCGCGATGGCATTCAATCACTTACCAGCAGCCATGCACGACGCCTTGGGACCATTGTCCGTCACGCCAGTGACACACTCGGTGCCGATGGCCAAGAATCACCGCCCCAGTCGACCACCCGAGAACGTGGGCTCGCGCCCCTCTCCCGCAGTGGTTCTCGACCGGCTCGCCGCAACGGCGGGCCGGGCAGCGCGCATCACTCATACGGAGCACTTGCCCCCGCGTGCGGGAACCCATGCCATCTGGCCGGATCGCATCCGGCCAGAAGTGATCTCGGCAATCAGCCGGGCCGGAATCGACCATCCGTGGACGCACCAGGCCGTCGCGGCCGAGCACGCCCTGGACGGCGAGTCCGTCGTGATCGCGACCGGGACGGCGTCCGGCAAGTCGCTCGCCTACCTGGCTCCGGTGCTGAGTACCCTCCTCGACGGCTCCCATGCCCCGAACGGCCGCGGCACCACCGCCCTGTACCTCGCCCCCACCAAGGCCCTGGCCGCCGACCAGCGCCGCGCGGTGAAGGCGCTCGCGGCGCCCCTCGGCTCCGCGATCCGGCCGGCGGTCTACGACGGGGACACGCCGGTCGAAGAACGCGAATGGGTGCGCCAGTACGCCAATTACGTCCTGACGAACCCCGACATGCTGCATCGGGGCATCCTCCCGTCCCACCCCCGCTGGGCCTCCTTCCTCCGCTCCCTCCGGTTCGTCGTCATCGACGAGTGCCACACCTACCGGGGCGTCTTCGGCTCCCACGTCGCCCAGGTGCTGCGACGTCTTCGCCGCCTCTGCGCCCGCTACGGATCCGATCCCGTCTTCCTCCTCGCCTCCGCCACAGCGGCGCAGCCCTCCGTCGCCGCAGGCCGTCTCACGGGCCTGCCCGTCAAGGAGGTCGCCGACGACGCCTCGCCCCGGGGAGAGATGGTCTTCGCCCTCTGGGAGCCGCCACTGACCGATCTGCACGGCGAGAAGGGGGCCCCCGTACGCCGTACCGCCACGGCCGAGACCGCCGACCTCCTGACCGACCTGACCCTCCAGGGCGTGCGCTCGGTCGCCTTCGTGCGCTCCCGGCGGGGCGCCGAGCTCATCTCCGTCATCGCCAAGGAGCGGCTCGCCGAGGTGGACCGCTCGCTGCCCGGGCGCGTCGCCGCCTACCGCGGCGGCTACCTGCCCGAGGAGCGCCGGGCCCTGGAAAGAGCACTGCACTCCGGGGACCTGCTCGGACTGGCCGCCACGACCGCCCTTGAGCTCGGCATCGACGTCTCGGGCCTGGACGCCGTCGTCATCGCCGGCTATCCGGGCACCCGTGCCTCCCTCTGGCAGCAGGCGGGCCGCGCCGGACGCTCGGGGCAGGGCGCCCTCGCCGTCCTCGTGGCCCGGGACGACCCGCTGGACACCTTCCTGGTCCACCATCCCGAAGCGCTGTTCCAACAGCCCGTGGAGTCGACCGTCCTGGACCCGGACAACCCCTATGTCCTCGCCCCACACCTGTGCGCCGCAGCTGCGGAGATCCCCCTCACGGAAGCCGACATCGCGCTCTTCGGCCCCGCCGTGCCCGAGCTTCTGCCACAGCTGGAGGCCGCGAAGCTGCTGCGCAGGCGGACGACGGGCTGGCACTGGACCCGCCGTGAACGCGCCGCCGACCTCACCGACATCCGCGGCGGGGGCGGCCGCCCGGTCCAGATCGTCGAGGAAGGCACCGGCCGACTCCTGGGAACCGTTGACGAGGCAGCCGCGCACACCTCCGTCCACGAGGGTGCCGTACACCTCCACCAAGGCCGGACATACCTGGTCCGGAAGCTGGATCTGGAGGATTCGGTGGCCCTGGTGGAGGAAGCCGTCCCGCCGTACTCCACCAACGCCCGCGACACGACCGCCATCTCCGTGCTGGAGACCGACACCGAAATCCCGTGGGGTGACGGACGGCTCTGCTTCGGCTCCGTCGAGGTCACCAACCAGGTCGTTTCCTTCCTGCGCCGCAGGCTGATGACCGGAGAGGTCCTGGGCGAGACCAAACTCGACCTGCCGCCCCGCACCCTGCGTACCCGTGCCGTGTGGTGGACGGTCACCGAGGACCAGCTGGATGCCGCCCGGATCAGCCCGGAGATCCTCGGAGGCGCCCTGCACGCCGCGGAACACGCCTCCATCGGGATGCTGCCGCTCTTCGCCACCTGCGACCGCTGGGACATCGGCGGCGTCTCCGTTCCCCTGCACCCCGACACGCTCCTCCCCACGGTTTTCGTCTATGACGGCCACCCGGGTGGTGCCGGCTTCGCGGAGCGCGCCTTCCACACGGCCCGCACATGGCTCACGGCGACGCGTCAGGCCATCGCGTCCTGCGAGTGCGAGGCCGGCTGCCCGTCCTGCATCCAGTCCCCCAAGTGCGGCAACGGCAACGAGCCACTCCACAAACGGGGCGCCGTACGCCTCCTGACCGAACTGCTCAGGACGGCGCCCCCGGACCCCGGGGAAGAACGCCCGGCAGAGAGCTCGGAGGGTCCCCGGCCGGAAAGAGCGTAGTGAGGCCACGTGCGTGAGTCGGCTCCTCGGCGAACGAGGGCGCCACCGAACGCACCGGGGGAAGCGGGGCATCCAGGGCCTCCGGAGGCCCCGCTCTCGACCTGACCTCAGGTGCGTACGGGCCGAAACGCGCACGCGCGGTCACGTCGGCGATCTCGCCCTGGACCCCGCAACGCACGATCTCCGCTCCCTGGGCCACGGCCACCTCGGTGGCCGCCTCGCACGCCGCCTCCGCACCCCGCAACGCCTGGTCGGCTGCGGCGAGCGCCGCCAGGTCCGCCGCGCCACCGGCCCTGTGCCGGGCGGACACGGCCTGGCCGAGAGCGAGAACCGTCGCGAACACGGCGCAGAGCGTCGCCGTGGTGACAGCCACCCAGACCGTCGCCAGCCCCTGGTCCCCGGGACCGTCTCCGAACCTCCTCACGGCTCTGCCCCCACGGTGTCCTCGGCCAGCGCGACTGCTTCAGCAGTCAGCGTCAGACCCAGCGGACCCGGCCCCGGCGTCGGCGCCTCCACCCGGACCCGCCAGAGTCCCCCGGCCCGCTCAACAGCGACTCGGGCCCTTCCCGGCGCCGCCTCCCGCGCCGCGGACCGTACCGCCGCCTCCGGCTCGGACCGGGCCGCCGCCCGCGCTCCGGCCCGAGCGGCATCCACACAGCGGATCTGGTCCGCCGCGGCCACCAGCGCCCAGACGAGGGCGAAGACGAACGTCACCAGCACGGTGAGGGCCATGGCGGCCTCCGCCGTCACCGCGCCCCCGTCGCCGCCCCGGCCCCTCCGCGCCCACTCAGAACTTCGCATCGAGGGCGTCCTTGATCAGCGACTGCACGCCGACAGCACTGCTCCGCTGGTAACCACCTTGTAGAGCACCGCCGCGAACGCGCAGGCGGCGATCGTCCCCACCGCGTACTCGGACGTCGTCATCCCCCGGTCGAGGCCCAGGCGCCTTGCACGCCTGCCGAACCCGGCCTCCCACACACGACGAAGCGCGCTCAGAGACTGCTCCATGGCATTCCTGCTCATCTCAACCCCCATGTCCAAACATCACGTTGTTTCGTCAGGAACTTCTTTTCAGCGCTTTTAGCGAGCCGGATCCCGGCCCGACTCCCGCCCGGGAACCAGGCGCCACTCCGGCTCGGGCGACCAGCCAGGTCCACGACTCGAGCCGCAGCCGGAATCCCGGCTCGGGTCCCGACCGGCCATCGGCTCGCCCCGTCTGTCCCTCCGTCCCTGCGGAGCCGCCGGGACAGAGGGCTGCTGTCAGTCAGCTGCCTCGCAACAAGCCGCTCGCCAGTCCGATCACCACCGGCGCCACTCCCACCGCCAGAAAGGCGGGCAGGAAGCAGAGCCCCACCGGCGCGGTGATCAGCACACCCGCCCGCTGGGCACGCGCCACAGCCGCGCTCGCCCGCTCGGCACGCATCTCGTCGGCCAGCCTGGAGACCGGCTCCGCCGCGGGTGCCCCCGTCGATGCGGCGCGTTCCAGACAGCGGGCCAGTGGCGCGGCACCCGGCAGCTCCCCGAACCGGCGCCACGCCTCGTCCGGTTCACCGCCGAGCAGGATCACGGCCGCCGTGCGAGCCAGTCGCTCGCCGACCGGGCCGGCAATGGATTCCCCGACCGCCTCCGCCGCGTCCCGCGGCCCGGCGCCCGCCGAAAGGCAGGATGCCAACAAGTCGGCGGTGATCGGCAGCTGCCGGGCGATCAGAGCGGCCTCGGCTTCCCGGCCGGCGGCGTCGCACTTCCTCACGGAGCTCCGCCACCGCCGCACTCCGTACGCCGCCGCCAGGCCGACCCCACATCCGGCGGGTCCGCCGACGAGGAGCCAACCGGCCGCCCAGACTGCCAGGAGAACCGCCCACCGCCGAGCACGGCTCCAGCCCGGCACTCGCAGTTCCAGCCACCCCTGCCTCGGCCTGCTCATACAGGACTTGGTCAGCGAAGCCCCCCGGCTGCGTATCGCCCGCTCATGCCGTCGGACGGCCAGCGCGAGGGCGAGGTACGAGGCTGTGCCGAGCGCCACCCCCACCGCCCCGGCCGTTGCCCGCCAGTCCCCCGCAGCAGGCATCACGCTCATTCCGCCTCCCCCGCCCGCACGATCCTCGAGGCCCAGAACAAGCCCGCAGCCTCCAGAAGGCCGCCCGTCGCCAGGCAGACGAGTCCGCCCGGGCTGTGCAGCAGAACCCTCAGCGGATCCGCTCCGAGTGCCGCCCCCAGCCCCAGACCCAGCACCGGCAGCAATGCCAGGACCACGACCGTCGACCACGCGCCGGCCAGCTGTGCCCGCAACTCCTCCCGCCGCCGCCTCTCGCCCCGCAGCGCGCTCTCCAGGCGGGCCAGACCTGCCGCGAGGCCGGCTCCGCCGTTCACCGCGACCCGCCAACAGGCCGCCATCCCTGCCAGCCCGTCGAGGCCGGGCCCTGCCGACGCCTGCCGCAGCGCGGCCGGGACATCGCCGCCGAACCTGGCAGCGGCCAGCACGGCGGGCTCGGCAGCGCCCAGCGCGCCGGCGTTCCGTGCGGCTGCGAGCAAGGCCTGTCCGGGCTCGCGCCCGGCCCGTAGCTCGCCCACCACCGCCCCACAGAGCGCGGTCACAGCCTGGGCCGCCTTCTCGCGCTCACGCCGCCGCTCGCGCCGCCGCAGCCAGCGCCTCACGAGCGGGACCGCCACAGCTCCCGCGAGCAGCGGCAGCACCGATCCGCCCAGCACGGCGAGAAGAGCCGCCACAGGGGCACACAGCCATTCCCGCCGCCGGTCGAAGAGGGCACGGACCGTGGCCGATGCCACCGGCCTCCACTCCGCCTCCCGCCGTCGAGCCAACAACACCCGAGCACGCCGCGCCCCCGGGTCCCGCGCCACGGCCAGACCGCCTGCCAGGCCCGCGCAGCCCGCCATCGCCCACGCCAACGCCTGCATCAGCGCCTCAGAGCCCGTCGCCGTCACGCCCCCTCCCCGATCAGTGCGCCGAGCCGCTCCCGGCCCCGCTCCGGCACGAATCCCTCGGCGCTCCAGCTCAGTGCGGGCACGGTGACGACCAGGCCTGCGGAATCCCGCTCCAGCACATGCACTTCGGCCAGACGTCGCCGCCCTTCCCTGTCCCGTACGAGGTGGACGACCACCGAGAGCGCCGCTGCCAACTGGCTGTGCAGAGCCGCCCGGTCGAGACCCGCAGCCGTCCCCAGAGCCTCCAGACGCGCCGGAACATGCTCGGCCGCGTTCGCGTGCACCGTGCCGCAACCGCCTTCGTGTCCGGTGTTGAGAGCGGCCAGAAGCTCCGTCACCTCGGCACCCCGGACCTCTCCCACGACCAGCCGGTCAGGACGCATG
The DNA here is from genome assembly GCF_042728155.1 of Streptomyces sp. NPDC060209. NCBI lineage: Bacteria > Bacillati > Actinomycetota > Actinomycetes > Kitasatosporales > Streptomycetaceae > Streptomyces > Streptomyces sp. NPDC060209. Next base: position 28,139 of record NZ_JBHWZS010000037.1, on the reverse strand, counting down.
CGCAACGCCTGGCGTACCAGGTCCCGTAGCGTCACCCGCCCGGCACCTTCCTGATTGGCGGGGCGCGACTCCAGACGCACAACATGCGGGTGATCCGGTCGCAGCTCCGCCGAATCCTCGGCCAGCACGATGCGCTCCCGCTCACCGACCGCCCCCAGCAGACTCGACAGCAGAGTCGTCTTCCCCGCTCCGGTTCCTCCGCTGATCAGATACGAGACCCGCGCTTCGACCAGCGCCCTCAGCAACCGGTCTCCGCCGGGCGGAACCGTCCCCGCCGCCACGAGCTCCGCCAGCGTGAAGGCCCTGGGCCGCACCACCCGCAGTGAGAGGCACGTCGAGCCGACGGACACCGGCGGCAGGACCGCGTGCATGCGCGTTCCGTCCGGCAGCCGGGCGTCCACCCACGGCCGGGCGTCGTCCAGCCGGCGCCCCGCTACTGCGGCAAGCCTCTGCGCCAGCCTCCGGACGGCCGCCGCGTCCTGAAAGACGACTCGGGTCAGCTCGAGTCCACCGCCGCGGTCCACCCATACCCGGTCCGGAGCGGACACCAGCACATCGGTCACCGCCGGGTCGGCCAGCAGCCGCTCCAGCACTCCTGTGCCGACCAGTTCGCCCCGCAGTTCCTCGGCCGCGCCGAGGACTTCCGCGTCGCCGAGCAGGCGGCCCTGTTCCCTCAACGCTGCAGCCACCCCGGCCGGAGTGGGAGCCGCACCGCTGCGGGCCAGTCGTTGACGCACGGCATCGAGCAACGCGTCGGTCATGGCGTCTCCCCCGCGCGGGGCCGGGCCGGAACGCCGTCCGAGCGGGCCGGAGCATCCGCCAGCTCCCAGAAGGCCGTACAGAAGCGAGCCAGTGCCCCGCGGGAGTTCCCGCCCGGGGGCACACCGCTGTCCTGAGCCGACGCCAGCCCAGCCTCCGTGGGCAGATCGCCGACGAGCGGAAGCCCCAGCGCATGCGCCACCCATTGCTCGTCCAGGCCCGCGGTGTAGGGGCCCCGGGCGACGACCCGTAGGTCTTCCAGGACCATTCGGGCCGACGACGCCACGCGCTGCGCCGCCGCGACCGCCCTCAGCTCCCCAGGCACGACCAACAGTCCGACGTCCAGCTGCGCCAGCGCCTCCGCCACGCTTTCGTCGACCCGCCGCGGCAGATCGACAACCACCGCACCGCCGAGCCGGCGCGCCGCGGCGAGCACCGACTGCATGGCCTGCGGCGGGACGATCACCTCGTCGTCCCGGCCCCAGCTGAGCACCCGCAGCCCGTGCAACGCCGGCAGCGACTCTTCCAGCGCCCCTCCGCCAACCCTCCCTTTCGAACGGGCGAAATCCGGCCAACGCAGGCCCTCGGATGCCTCACCGCCGAGCAGCACGTCGATCCCGCCGCCCAAGGGATCGCCGTCGATCAGCATGGTCCGCCGACCTGACCTCGCCGCCGTCACAGCAAGCGCACAGGCCAGCGTGGACGCCCCGGAGCCGCCGCGTCCCCCCATCACTCCCACGGTGAGCGCGGATCGGCCCACGCCTTCCACCGCATTGGCGATCTGGTCGACGAGCCAGCCTTCGGAGTCGGGCAGCCTCAGCACATATTCGGCCCCGATCTCCACGGCGAGGCGCCATACGTCAGGGTCGTCCTGGTCCCTGCCGACGAGCATGACGCCAGGTCTGCGGGCCACCCCCCGGCATGCACGCGCCGCGTCGTCGCCCACCAGGATCATCGGGGCCCGCTCCCAGCCGCCCCTCTCCCCCGGAGGCCCGTGATGCACCTCGGGCACCGCCCCGGCCGCCGCGCACAGCCTGAGCAGATCGTCCAGCAACTCGGCGTCCTCGGTCACGATCAACGGTCCGCTCCGCCGCCCTTCGGCGCTCGACGGACCTTCGCCCACGAAGGATCCAGCCACGTTCTCCGCCCCCTCTCACTGTCCCTTCAGTGCGGTTTCGCGGCGATCTCGAGCGCTTCCGAGATGCGCGATTCCGGAACCCGCGGACTTCGCGGGTGGGAATCAACATGCAACTGCACGGAAAAACATGTGGATCTTGCTCAAAAACTGTGGACAACTTCAGCGCTGTGAATATCTCGGTAGCTCGTACAGGGGACTTTCACAGCGCAGCGCTTCCGCTACACACGGTGACGAGAGATGATCGAGTCCATCGGCGCGAGAGGTGGCCGACGAAGTCCGGCAGAGGAGAGAGTGCCTCGATCCTCTGCCGAAAAACGCATCCGGACATGCGACGACCCCCGCCGGGGGGGAGAGCGGGGGTCGTCCCCACGGCCGACTCGGGGGGGGAGGAGTCGGACCGGGTTAGCACGGTCGCGAACGATCCGTGACTTCCATGGTGTACCCGAGCACCTTCTCAGGCAAACCCACCCGCCGGACTTTACGCCGAATGGCGGGCCCCTATGCTCACCTTTGTGGAAAACTGCTTCTCGCCGCGCACAGCAGCCTTCTTTGACCTGGACAAGACGGTCATTGCGAAGTCATCGACACTGGCCTTCAGCAAGTCCTTCTACCAAGGCGGGCTGATCAACCGCCGTGCCGTACTGCGCACCGCGTACACACAGTTCGTGTTCCTTGCCGGAGGTGCCGATCACGACCAGATGGAGCGGATGCGTGAATATCTCTCGGCGCTCTGCAAGGGGTGGAACGTCCAACAGGTCAAGGACCTCGTCGCCGAGACCCTGCACGACCTGATCGACCCGATCATCTACGACGAGGCGGCGACCCTCATCGAGGAACATCACACCGCCGGGCGCGATGTGGTCATCGTTTCGACCTCAGGCGCCGAAGTCGTCGAACCGATCGGGGAACTGCTCGGCGCCGACCGGGTCGTGGCGACGCGGATGGTCGTGGGCGACGACGGCTGCTTCACCGGCGAGATCGAGTACTACGCCTACGGACCGACCAAAGCCGAGGCGATCAAGGCTCTCGCCGAGTCGGAAGGCTACGACCTCTCTCGGTGCTACGCGTACAGCGACTCCGCCACCGACGTGCCGATGCTCGAATCCGTCGGGCACCCGCACGCCGTCAACCCGGACCGGGCACTGCGGCGCGAGGCCACACTCAGGGAATGGCCGATTCTCGTCTTCGACCGGCCCGTCCGGCTCAAGCAGCGCCTGCCCGCGTTCTCGATGCCACCCCGGCCGGCCCTCGTGGCCGCGGCCGCGGTGGGAGCGGCTGCCGTGACAGCTGGGCTGGTCTGGTACGCCAGCCGCCGGCGCGCCGCCGCGCTCACCACGTGACAGGCACTTGTGGACGGATATCGCCCCTCTGGGCCCAACAGCAGCGGAGTCCCCACCAGCAGACTCAGCAATGTCCGACTCGACTGCATTTGAACATAAAAGTAAAGAAGTGCGGCTAAGCCTTCCGCTCTTCCCGGTCCTGGAGTACAAAGGACTCAACGGCCCGCGAGACCAAGGACATCCGCGAGGATTACCTTTCTACGCACAGAAGGCCCCACGGACCGAGCATGAAAGCCGAGCACCCACGCGACGTCGACCCGTCGATTACGGGCCAGCCGCACCAGGTAACGGGCAAAGACCCCGACCTGATGGGCATATATCGAGGACGCTTGGTAACTGGGCGGACGTGCCAGCGGCGGTACCGGAATCGGTACCGCCGCAACCCTTTTCCGGCAGCCCTCCGGTGCACTGAAAGCCCGCGCGGCATCCGGTCGGCCAGCTAACCGGCCACGCGACCACGGGCCCTGGTCAGCCCTCAGGCAGCGCCGCGCTGCAGCGCCTCACACACCGCCGTGGACTCCCTGACACCCAGCTCCACGGAGCGACCGCAGTGGGCGATCCAGGCACCCACGCCCTCCGGGCTCCCCGACAGGTATCCCTCGAACGCGGCCACGTAGGCCGCGCGCCCCTGCTCCGCATGACCGACTTCGGCGGGACAGATCGACTTGGGGTCGAGTCCACTGCCGATCAGCACGATCCGCTCTGCGGTCCGAGCGACCAAGCCGTTGTGCGAACCGAAGGGCCGCAGCGCCAGCAGTTCACCGTGCACCACGGAGGACGTCACCAGCGCGGGCGCGGAGCCACCGGCAATGATCAGCTTCGACAGACCCTCAAGCCGCCCGGACACCTCGTCCGCGCCAGGGACGGGCGCTTCGATCAGTGGCTCCTCGACCGGCTCGCCCGTCAGTCGGGGCCTGCCGACCGTATCGTCGGGAGTAACGCCGCCTGCCGCCACCAGATGCAGCCGGGCAAGGACACGCAGTGGTGACTGCCGCCAGATCGAGAGCAACTGCCCCGCCTCCGCCGTGAGCCTCAGGGCGGCACCGATGGTGCGAGCCTCGTCCTCACCACTGAAGTCCGTACGTCGGCGCACCTCCTCGAGATTCCAGTCGGCACCCGAGAGCGCCGCCGAACCGCGAGCCCCCCGCAGGGCCGCCTCCGCGGTGACCTCGTTGCTACGGCGTCGCATGACCCGGTGCCCGTAAACCCGGTCCACGGCCTTGCGTACGGAGTCCACCGCGTCGGCGACCCCCGGCAGGGCCCCTAGAGCGGCAAGCGGGTCCGAGGAAGTCGTACTCATAAGTAGGGAGGCTACGCGCCCCAGGTACGGATACCGCCCAGGAGTGGTCTTCTTCACGAAGCGTGACAGCAGTGAGCGATGACACCGCTACCCTAGGTGAACATGAAGATCGCTTTCGTAGGGAAGGGCGGCAGCGGCAAGACAACGCTGTCCTCGCTCTTCATCCGCCACCTCGCTGCCAATGAAGCCCATGTCGTCGCGGTGGACGCCGACATCAACCAGCACCTCGGGGCCGCCCTCGGCCTCGACGAGAAGGAAGCCGCCGCGCTGCCCGCCATGGGCGCCCAGCTGCCTCTCATCAAGGACTACCTCCGCGGAAGCAACCCCCGCATCGCCTCCGCCGCGACGATGATCAAGACGACACCGCCCGGGGAAGGGTCCCGGCTACTGCGCGTCCGGGAGGACAACCCGGTCTATGACGCCTGCGCCCGCACCGTCCGTCTCGACGACGGGGAAATCAAGCTGATGGCCACCGGACCGTTCACCGAGTCCGATCTCGGGGTCGCCTGCTACCACTCCAAGGTCGGGGCGGTCGAGCTCTGCCTCAACCACCTGGTCGACGGCCCGGACGAGTATGTGGTGGTCGACATGACAGCGGGGTCGGATTCGTTCGCGTCAGGAATGTTCACCCGCTTCGACATGACCTTCCTGGTCGCCGAGCCGACAAGGAAGGGCGTCTCCGTCTACCGCCAGTACAAGGAGTACGCGCGGGACTTCGGTGTCGCGCTCAAGGTGGTGGGCAACAAGGTGCAGGGCGAGGACGATCTCGACTTCCTGCGCTCCGAGGTCGGCGACGACCTGCTGGTCGGAGTGGGCCAGTCCGACTGGGTCCGGACGATGGAAAAGGGCCGTCCGGCCCCGTTCGAGCTGCTGGAGGCAGACAACCGGATGGCGTTGCAGGCCCTGCAGAACGCCGCGGAGGACTCGTACGAGCTGCGCGACTGGGAGCGCTACACACGGCAGATGGTCCACTTCCATCTGAAGAACGCGGAGAGCTGGGGCAACGAGAAGACGGGCGCCGACCTGGCTGCCCAGGTCGACCCCGCCTTCGTCCTGCACGAGCACTACGCGGAAGCGGGCGCCACCCAGCCGGCCTGAGCCGGGCGGAGCGGCGCCCGAAGGTGACCTCTAATCCGCGCTCCCGTCGGCTCCCCTGCCTGCCGGCTGATCCGCCGGCCTGGCAGGCACGGGGCTGCCTGCGGGCTCAGCCGGAGCCGTCCCCGCCAGGAATGCGGCCCAGCCCGGCTTCGGCGCCTGACCCACCTTCAGCGTCCCGAGTTTGTCGAGCGTCGCGGGATCCTGCGCGTCCAGCCAGTCGGCGAGCTGGCGGAAGGAAACGCATTGCACATCCCGCTGGGTGCACACCGTCTTGATCGTTTCCTCGATCGCACGCATGTAGGTGCCACCGTTCCAGGATTCGAAGTGGTTGCCGATGATCAGCGGAGCGCGGTTCCCGTTGTAGGCGCGGCCGAACGCCTGGAGCAGGCCGTCCCGCATCTGGTTACCCCAGTACTGATGTTGGTCCGGGTCGCCCTGCGTCGTACCGGACTGGTTGAACATGAAGTTGTAGTCCATCGAGAGCGTCTCGAAGGCTCGTCCCGGTACCGGGACAAGCTGCAGGGGGAGGTCCCAGAGCCCGTCCTTCTTCGCCGGCCAGACCTGATTGCCGACACCACTGGAGTCATAGCGGAATCCCATGGTCCGTGCGGCCGCGACCATGTTCTTCTGCCCCTCCAGGCACGGAGTGCGGGCGCCGATCAGCTCCTTGTCGTAGTCGAAGGGCAGCGGTGCTTCGCCCTTGAGAGCGGGGGTGTTGGTCTTCCAGCTCTTCACGAACGACTTCGCCTGGCTGATCTCGCTCTTCCACTCCTCGACCGACCAGGTGCCGACGCCCCCGTCCGGCCCACAGAAGTGTCCGTTGAAGTGCGTGCCGATTTCGTTGCCGTCCTGCCACGCGGCACGCAACTCCGTGAGCGTGTGGCGAATTCCCTCGGTGTCGTTGAACCCGATGTCGGAACGGCCCGCCGAATGCTGAGGCGGGTCGTAGAGCCCCTTCTTCTCCTCCGGCAGGAGGTACACACCACTGAGGAAGTACGTCATCCTCGCGTCGTACTTCTTCGCGACAGCGCGGAAATGCGAGAAGAGCTTCTGACTGTCCTCGCCCGCGCCGTCCCACGAGAACACCACGAACTGCGGAGGCTTCTGGCCGGGCTTGAGACGCTTGGCCACAGGGAGTTTCGGCTGGGCTCCCGTAAAGGCCGTGGAACCGTCCCCGATGAGGTTGACCGCCCCCTTCGGCGCTGCCGCCGGAGAGTTCCCCTCCGCACCGGGAGCCGACTCCTTCCCGGCTCCCGGTGCGGCCCCCGTGCCGGAACCCGAGCAACCGGCCAAGCCGGCGACCAGTGCCGCGACCACGGCACCCAGTGCGATCCGCTTCGTGGCGGCCATCATCCGTCCACCCTCTTCCTTGCAGGATTCGTGCGTTGAAGTGCCGACGCGGCGCCGTCAACCTCACACGCAGCCCTGCCGGAATCAGTACGACAAGCCGAATGAAAAGCTGCTTATTCACTTGAAGGGGTGACTCGCTGGGCTATTTGCTCGAAAACATGGACACCTTTCTTTACTCTCCATTACGATTCGTTTACGGAGAGTTGAGAATCCCGCCGCTGTACCCCACCGCTGCACGCCGTGACCCACGGCCGCCGTCACTCACATACCGCGACCGCGCTGCCCCGGAGGAGACGGGAAACATGTCTGCCTGCGTCCCTACCCGCAACGACCACTCATCCCGCAGTTCGCACCCTTCACGTGCCTCGGGATTCAAGCGTCCGCACAGCCCGCCACCACCGCCCCACCGCGGACGTTTCCGCGTATCAGGTGCGGACCTGTCCGCATCGATCACTGTCTTTCTGATCGCCGTTCCCATGTCGCTCGGACTCGCCGTCGCCATGGACGCCCCCCTAGCCGCCGGTCTGGTCTCGGCGGCGATCGGCGGCATCGTCGCCGGACTCCTGGGCGGCACGCCCCTCCAGGTCAGTGGCCCGTCCGCCGGACTGACCGTAGTCACAGCCGAATTGATCCAGATCTACGGCTGGCGCACCACGTGCGCGATCACCATCGGTGCGGGGCTCCTGCAGATTCTGCTGGGCTCGCTGAAAGCGGCCCGCAGCGCCCTCGCCGTCAGCCCGGCCATCGTGCACGGCACACTCGCGGGTATCGGTGTGGCCATCGCCCTCGCCCAGCTGCACATCGTGCTCGGTGGAGCACCGCAGAGCACAGCGCTCGACAACGCGCTGTCGCTTCCCTCGCACCTGGTGCGGTCCGCGCCGGCCTCGCTCTCCATCGGAGCCCTCACGATTCTGCTTCTCGTCGTGTGGCCGCGCCTGCCCGGCCGGATCGGAGGTTCGCTGGGCAGAATTCCCGCCGCGCTCGCGGCAGTGGTCATCGCCACGGCCGTGGCTACCGTGGCAACACCCGGGATCGCCCGCGTGGACCTCCCTTCATGGCGCGCGCACGCACTGCCCGAGCTGCCGCAGGGCCCGGTGGCAGCGCTGGCAACAGCGGTGTTCACGGTCATGCTCGTGGCCAGCCTCGAGTCCCTGCTCGCCGCGGTCGCCGTGGACAAGCTGGCCGCGGACCGGTCAACAGCCGCCTCCAAGGACGGGGCGACGCCGCCCGCGCCTGTAAAGCGATCCGACCTCGACCGGGAGTTGCGGGCCCAGGGTGTCGCCAATGCGGTGTCGGGACTGGCCGGAGGACTTCCCGTGTCCGGCGGCGCCGTGCGCAGTTCAGCGAACGTGCGAGCGGGCGCGGAGAGCCGCGCCTCCACCGTCCTGCACGGCGTCTGGGTGCTGCTGGCAGCCCTGCTGCTGGTGACGGCCCTCGAGTGGATCCCCCTGGCCGCGCTCGCCGCCCTGGTGATGGTGGTCGGTGTCCAGATGGTCAGCTTCGCCCACATCCGCAAGGTCCACAGACACCGGGAGTTCCTGGTGTACGGCGCGACGATCAGCGGCGTGATCCTCGCCGGGGTGCTCGAGGGTGTGGCGATCGGCATCGTCGTGGCGGTGGCCGTCGCCCTGCACCGTCTGGCACGCACCAGGATCACCGTGACGGAACAGGACGGCCGCTACCTGGTGGCCGCTCGGGGACAGCTGACGTTCCTGGCCGTCCCCCGGCTCAGCCGCTTGCTCGGAAGGCTCCCCCACGGGGTGGACGCCGTAGTCGAGTTGGACGGCTTCTTCATGGACCACGCGGCGTACGAGACGATCCAGGACTGGTACGCGGCGCAGACCGCTATGGGGGGCCGTATCGAGTTCACAGGGCGTTCCGGTGGCCGGATCGCCGAGCCGGCGTCGGCGGCCCACTCCTGCTGCCGTCCATGGACACCATGGCGCAACCACCACTGCCACGACCGTGTGCAGGACGCCGCACCGACCACCGCCGTCCCTGCCTCGCACATCGTCTCGAAGGCTACTCCTCCCGCAGCACCGGAAAACTCCCCGATCCGTCGGCACGGGGCCCATCGGCTTCTCAGCGGACTCAGTTCATTTCAGCGCACCACCGCCCCACTGGTGCGTGAGGAGCTGGCCCGGCTCGCTGCCGAAGGGCAGCGGCCTTCGCAGCTGTTCCTCACCTGTGCCGACTCCCGCCTGGTAACCAGCATGATCACGGCGAGCGGCCCGGGTGACCTCTTCACCGTGCGCAACGTCGGCAATCTGGTGCCGCCGCCGGACACCGGGGGCTCGACGAGCAACGACGACTCCGTGGCCGCCGCCATCGAGTACGCGGTGGATGTGCTGGAGGTCGAGTCCATCACCATCTGCGGCCACTCCGGATGCGGGGCGATGCAGGCCCTGTTGGGGGCCGCGCCGGAGACGCCCAAGACACCTCTGTGGCGCTGGCTGCGGCACGGGCTGCCGAGCCTGGAGCGCATGCGTTCCCGCCACCACTCCTGGGCGCGCATCGCCGGCAGGATGCCCACCGACGCGGTGGAGCAGCTCTGCCTGACCAATGTGGTCCAGCAGTTGGAACACCTGCGTGCGCACGAATCGGTCGCTCGCCGACTGGCGTCAGGCACCCTGCAGTTGCACGGCATGTACTTTCATGTCGGCGAGGCTCAGGCCTACCTGCTGACCGAGGGCGCCAGTTCCGGAACGGGGCCCGACGAGGTCTTCGCCCGGGTCGCCCCCGGAGCGGTATGGGGCGCTGAGCCCGGCACCGAAGCGCTGCAAACGGCCCCTGGCACCACGGTAGGCGCCTGAACCACTCCCCCACCCGGTCCGTGAGACCTTGTGGTCCCGCTTTCGCATCGAACAACGCTGTTTGCGAAAGCGGGGCCTTTGGCCCTCCGCGCGAGGCACAGGTCTAAACCAATTTCCGGCAGACACTTGTCACCTGGCCCGCAGCCTGATGAGCTGTCCTCCGGGACACAACGGACACCCTGGGAATGGGAGATGTCGTGAGCAACGAAAGTCTGGCCAATCTGCTCAAGGAGGAGCGGCGGTTCGCACCGCCTGCCGATCTGGCCGCGAACGCCAACGTGACAGTGGAGGCGTACGAGCAGGCCGAGGCGGACAGGCTGGGCTTCTGGGCCGAGCAGGCCCGCCGCCTGACCTGGGCCACCGAGCCGACGGAGACGCTCGACTGGAGCAACCCGCCCTTTGCGAAGTGGTTCGCCGACGGCAAGCTCAACGTCGCGTACAACTGCGTGGACCGGCATGTCGAGGCGGGCAACGGCGACCGGGTCGCGATCCACTTCGAGGGTGAGCCCGGCGACAGCCGTGCGATCACCTACGCGGAGCTGAAGGACGAAGTCTCCCGTGCGGCCAACGCACTCACCGAACTCGGTGTCGGCAGGGGAGACCGGGTCGCCGTCTACCTGCCGATGATCCCGGAGGCCGCCGTAGCGATGCTGGCCTGTGCCCGCATCGGCGCAGCGCATTCGGTGGTGTTCGGGGGTTTCTCCGCGGATGCCATCGCCGCCCGTATTCAGGATGCCGATGCCAAGGTCGTCATCACGGCCGACGGTGGTTACCGTCGCGGCAAGCCCTCTGCGCTGAAGCCGGCCGTGGATGACGCCGTCTCCCGTATCGACAGTGTCGAGCATGTTCTGGTGGTCCGGCGGACCGGTCAGGACACCGCGTGGTCGGAGGGCCGGGACGTCTGGTGGCACGAGATCACCGGCCGGCAGTCGGCCGAGCACACGCCCGAGGCGTTCGAGGCGGAGCAGCCGCTCTTCATTCTCTACACCTCGGGGACGACGGGTAAGCCGAAGGGGATCCTGCACACTTCCGGGGGTTACCTGACCCAGGCGGCGTACACGCACCATGCGGTCTTCGATCTCAAGCCCGAGTCGGATGTGTACTGGTGCACCGCCGATATCGGCTGGGTGACCGGGCACTCGTACATCGTCTACGGGCCGCTGGCCAACGGTGCGACGCAGGTCATGTACGAAGGCACGCCCGACACCCCGCACCAGGGGCGGTTCTGGGAGATCGTGCAGAAGTACGGGGTGACGATTCTCTACACCGCGCCGACCGCGATCCGTACGTTCATGAAGTGGGGGGACGACATCCCCGCGAAGTTCGATCTGTCGTCGTTGCGGGTCCTGGGTTCGGTCGGTGAGCCGATCAACCCCGAGGCCTGGATCTGGTACCGCAAGCACATCGGCGCCGACAGGTGTCCGATCGTGGACACCTGGTGGCAGACCGAGACCGGGGCCATGATGATCTCGCCGCTTCCCGGGGTCACGGAGACCAAGCCCGGCTCCGCCCAGCGGGCCCTGCCCGGCATCTCCGCCACCGTGGTCGACGACGAGGCCAACGAGGTGGCGAACGGCGGGGGCGGCTATCTCGTCCTCACCGAGCCGTGGCCGTCGATGCTCCGCACCATCTGGGGCGACGACCAGCGCTTCCTCGACACCTACTGGTCCCGCTTCGAGGGCAAGTACTTCGCGGGCGACGGTGCCAAGAAGGACGAGGACGGTGACATCTGGCTGCTCGGCCGGGTCGACGACGTCATGCTCGTGTCCGGGCACAACATCTCCACCACCGAGGTCGAGTCGGCTCTCGTGTCGCACCCCTCGGTCGCCGAGGCCGCCGTGGTCGGTGCCAACGACGAGACGACCGGCCAGGCCATCGTCGCCTTCGTGATCCTCCGCGGCACCGCCACCGCCTCCGACGAACTGGTCGCCGAGCTGCGCAACCACGTCGGCACCACACTCGGACCGATCGCCAAACCCAAGCGCGTCCTGCCCGTCGCCGAACTGCCCAAGACCCGCTCCGGCAAGATCATGCGCCGCCTGCTGCGCGACGTCGCCGAGAACCGCGAACTGGGCGACGTCACGACGCTCACGGATTCCTCGGTCATGTCCCTCATCCAGACCCAGCTGCCCTCCGCTTCGTCCGAGGACTAGACGGACAGGGACCGACAGGGAAGGACAAGGACGGACCAGGAGGACCTAGGGAGGACGGACAGCGACAAGCCCGGGCCTTGAGCGGTCCGCCAGCACGCCTTCGAGGGGCACCCGGAAGCAACCCGGGTGCCCCTCCGGGCAACCGGGGCCCAAGTACCCTTCCGGCAGCCTGAGGGGCGGGGCGGAAGGGCAGAGAAAGGCGGACACGGAGACGGGGCACCGGAGCACACCGCCGGGCGGCGCGATCCGGATCCGTATACGTTTCCGATGCCCCAGGTAGAGTGGTGATCTCGTCAGGCGGAGCACATCGGCATAATCACGTGCCCGCCGGCACGTAAGCGCGAGGACTCAGCGACAACGACACAAAAATCTTCACAGGGGCGCCGGGAAGTCTGGTCGGCATGTGTATCCGCCATGCCGCCACTGCCGTAATCCGACCCGGAGGTCTCCCTCGTGGCCCCGCCCGTTCCCCCTTCCGGCCGCCGCACCCTGCTCGGCCGGCTTTCCCTCCCCGAGCGCAACTACGTCGCGGAGGCCCTGCGCACCGAGACGGTCGGCGGCGTCATCCTGCTGGCCGCGGCCGTTGCCGCGCTGATCTGGGCAAACACCTTCGGCTCCTCCTACGCTTCTGTCAGCCGTTTCCACTTCGGCCCCGAGGCGCTGGGGCTCCATCTCTCGGTGTCCCACTGGGCGGCCGACGGACTGCTCGCCGTCTTCTTCTTCGTCGCGGGCGTCGAACTGAAGCGGGAGCTGGTCGCCGGTGAACTCCGCGACCCCCGGGCCGCGGCTCTGCCCGTCGCGGCGGCACTCTGCGGCATGGCCGTCCCCGCCGTCGTCTATACGGTGGCCGCTGCGCTGGGAGGCGGGTCCCTAGCCGGCTGGGCCGTTCCCACCGCCACCGACATCGCGTTCGCGCTCGCCGTCCTCGCGGTCATCGGTACGTCGCTGCCGGCGGCACTTCGCGCCTTCCTGCTGACGCTCGCCGTGGTCGACGACCTCTTCGCCATCCTCATCATCGCGGTCTTCTTCACCGAGGACATCGACTTCCTGGCACTCGGCGGCGCGTTCCTGGGTCTGGCCGTGTTCTTCGTGCTGCTGCGCACGGGCGTACGGGGTTGGTACATCTATCTGCCGCTCGCCCTGGTCATCTGGGCGCTGATGTACAACAGCGGCGTCCACGCCACGATCGCGGGCGTCGCCATGGGCCTCATGCTGCGCTGCACCAGGCGCGAGGGAGAGACGCACTCCCCGGGGGAACACATCGAGCACCTGGTGCGCCCGCTGTCGGCCGGCGTCGCGGTCCCGCTGTTCGCACTCTTCTCGGCCGGTGTCACCCTCAAGGGCGATGCCCTGGCCGGCGTCTTCACCCGGCCCGAAACGCTCGGGGTGGTGCTCGGTCTGGTCGTCGGCAAGACCATCGGCATCTTCGGCGGCACCTGGCTCGTCACCCGCTTCACCAAGGCCGAGCTGAACAAGGACCTCGCCTGGGCGGATGTCTTCGCGGTGGCCACACTGGCCGGCATCGGATTCACCGTTTCGCTGCTCATCGGGGAGCTCGCCTTCACCGGCGACGAGGACATGATCAACGACGTCAAGGCCTCGGTCCTCATCGGTTCCCTGATTGCCGCCGTACTCTCCGGTGTACTGCTCAAACTGCGGGTACGCAGATACAGGACGCTGTACGAGGCCGAGGAACTCGACGCGGACGAATCGGGGGTGCCCGACGTCTACGAGCAGGACGACCCGGAGTACCACCTGCGCATGGCCGCGATCCACGAGAAGAAGGCTGCCGAACACCGCCGCCTTGCCGAACGGGCGGGGGCAGCGAGCAGCAAGCCGGACAGTCCGGCATGATCTGACATCGGATGTACGGAAGAGGAGAGGGAGTCAGGGATGAGCGACCCCGGCAACTACGCGGGCAGCACCGACCGTAGTCTCGGACAGCTGTTCGCTTCGGCCACCGCTGAAATGTCCGCGCTGGTGCACGACGAGATCGCCCTGGCCAAGGCCGAGGTACGTCAGGACGTCAAGCGCGGCGTGATCGGCAGCGTGGCATTCATCGTCACGGGTGTCCTGATCCTGTTCGCGATCCCCGTGCTGAGCTTCGCCGCGGCCTACGGGATCCACAATCTGGGACTCGGTCTCGCCTGGTCGTTCCTGATCGTCGGCGGTGCGTTCATCCTGCTGGGGATCCTGCTCGCCCTCTTCGGGCTCGCCAAGTTCAAGAAGGTCAAGCCGCCGGAGAAGTCCATCGCTTCGGCCAAGCAGACCGCGGCGGTCCTGCAGGGCGTCAAGCCGCACCCCCGCCCCGTCGTCAGCGCGCGTGCGATCGAGCCGGCGCAGGGCAGCACACTCGCGGACAGGGCCATCGAGAACCGCCCTGTCCAGGACAAGGCGGTCTCTGTGACACGCTCGTCCACATGACCGACCCCGATTTCAGCGCATCCGGCCCGGTGGGGCCGCTGGGACCGGCTGCCGGTTCCGGCAGCCCCGTCCGCCTCGACGGGCCGTGGACCCACCGTGATGTGGCGGCCAACGGCGCACGCTTCCACATCGCCGAGCTCGGCGACGGGCCGCTGGTGCTGCTGCTGCACGGTTTCCCGCAGTTCTGGTGGACCTGGCGCCATCAGCTGACCGCCCTGGCCGACGCCGGGTACCGAGCGGTCGCGATGGACCTCCGCGGGGTCGGCGGCAGCGACCGTACGCCCCGGGGCTACGACCCCGCGAACCTGGCGCTCGACGTCACCGGAGTCATCCGCTCGCTCGGCGAGCCGGACGCGGCGCTGGTGGGTCACGACATGGGCGGCTATCTCGCCTGGACGGCGGCCGTGATGCGGCCGAAGCTGGTGCGGCGGCTCGTGGTGTCGTCGATGCCGCACCCCCGCCGCTGGCGCTCTTCGATGCTGTCCGACCTCGCACAGTCCCGGGCGGGCTCGCACATCTGGGGTTTCCAGCGCCCCTGGGTCCCGGAGCGTCAGCTCGTCGCGGACGACGCGGCGTTGGTGGCCCGGATGATCCGCGACTGGTCGGGGCCGCGCACCCAGGAGTTCCCGGACGACGCGACGGTGGACGTCTACCGGCGCGCGATGTGCATCCCGTCGACGGCGCACTGCTCGATCGAGCCGTACCGCTGGATGGTGCGCTCCCTGGCGCGTCCGGACGGCGTCCAGTTCAACCGGCGGATGAAGCGCCCGGTGCGTGTACCGACGCTGCATCTCCACGGCTCGCTCGACCCGGCGATCCGGACCCGTAGTTCCGCGGGGTCCGGCGAGTACGTCGAGGCACCGTACCGGTGGCGACTTTTCGACGGTCTGGGGCACTTCCCCCACGAGGAGGATCCGGTCGGCTTCTCGACCGAACTCATCAACTGGCTCAAGGACCCCGAGCCCGACCGGTAGTCGATGGGCACACGTGTCCGACGAACAGCCAATTGCCTGCCGCATAAGCCAATTGGCTGACTCACGCACGATTACCGACCTTGGGTCACGGGCAGACGTCGGGGTATGGGCTGGACGCGCGACTTCAATGACGCAGCACGCAACCGCCGCTCGACCGCTCCTGCTGGTCCGAGCATTCACGAGGGGGGCGGCTCCCTGAGCCGGGTGCACGATGTGAGCGATTTCCATGATCTCCGGCTGGGCATTCCGCGTATTCTCCACCGCCGGGCCCGCTGGGTCTCGGCGCGTCTGCGCCATCCCCGTGGATGACGCGGGGGCGGCCGGACAACACGCCACGCGCCGGTGTCCGGGCCGGTTGAGGCCCGGGAACCGGCCCGTACGCGACATCTGTACGGAAGCGGCCGGTGGCCCGGGGGCCCTGGCCTCCACCTGACACCCGCACCCGCACCCGCCGGAGCCAAGCACTCTCCGTCCGGGGCATTCGGCCGTACCTGCCCGCGCCACGCGGGGCCACCGGGCGCGGGCCGTGCGACCGCGTCCGGACGGAGCCGGACGCAGGGCCTCAGAGCGCGCAGCCCTGGCTGTCGACCTGCTGCGCCGTGGACTTGCCGAGTTCGATGTCCTCGCGGATCTCGTCGGCCGTCAGCGCGTAACCCGTGTCCGGGTCGTCGAGTGACTTGGCGAACACCACTCCGTACACCTTTCCGTCCGGAGTGAGCAGCGGGCCGCCGGAGTTGCCCTGGCGGACGGTCGCGAACAACGAGTACACATCACGGCGCACCGTGCCCCGGTGGTAGATGTCCGGGCCGTCGGCGTCGATACGGCCACGGATGCGTGCGGAGCGTACGTCGTAGGCGCCGTTCTCCGGGAAGCCCGCGACGATGGCGCTGTCCCCGCTCCCCGCGTCCTTGTCGGTGTCGGTGAAGCGCAGCGGCTCGGCGTCCAGGTCAGGCACGTCCAGTACGGCGATGTCCCGCTGCCAGTCGTAGAGGACGACCTTGGCGTCGTACAGCCGGCCCTCGCCGCCGATCTGGATGGTCGGTTCGTCGACGCCGCCGACCACGTGGGCGTTGGTCATCACACGGCGGTCGGAGAAGACGAAACCGGTTCCTTCGAGGACCTTGCCGCAGCCCGGCGCCATGCCGACGACCTTGACGATGGACTTCTTGGCACGGGCAGCGACGGGACTCCCGGCCAGCGCCGGGTCCGGGGGCTCGACCTCGGTGATGGGCTCGTTGGCGAAGGGGCTGAAGACCTGCGGGAAGCCGTTCTGCGCGAGGACGGAGGAGAAGTCCGTGAACCAGTTGGAGGCCTGAGCGGGCATCACCCGGGAGACCCCGAGCAGCACCGAGGAACTGCGGACCTCCTTGCCCAGTGTCGGCAGCGACGTACCGGCCAGCGCGGAGCCGATCAGCCAGGCCACCAGGAGCATGGCCACCACGTTGACCAGGGAGCCGCCGGTGGCGTCCAGCGCGCGCGCCGGCGACCACGTGATGTACCGGCGGAGCTTGTTGCCGAGGTGGGTGGTGAACGCCTGGCCCACGGAGGCGCACACGATCACGATCACGACCGCGACGATGGCGGCGGTGGAGGAGACTTCCGACCCGTCGGTCACCTGGTCCCAGATGACCGGCAGCAGGTAGACGGCCACGAGGCCGCCCCCCAGGAAGCCGATCACGGACAGGATGCCGACGACGAAACCCTGGCGGTAGCCGATGACCGCGAACCACACGGCGCCGACGAGCAGCAGGATGTCCAGCACGTTCACCGTCTATAGCCTCGCAGATTCGTCACCTGGCCCGTCCGGTTCAACGGGGTCCGGGCCAGGCCCGGAACAGCGCAGCACGGGAGTCAGCCTGTCATGCGCGCCAGTCGAGCGGCACCTGTCTGGTCCTGTCCCAGGGGCGTTCCCACCCTGCGTAGTGCACAATCCTGTCGATCACACCGGCTGTGAATCCCCAGACCAGTGCGGATTCGACCAGAAATGCGGGGCCTCGGTGGCCGCTCGGATGGACGGCCGTCGCGCGGTTGGCCGGATCCGTGAGATCCGCCACGGGGGCGGTGAAGACCCGGGCCGTCTCGGCCGGATCGACGACACCCACCGGGCTCGGCGTCCGCCACCAGCCGAGGACGGGCGTGACCACGAAGCCGCTCACCGGGATGTAGAGCCGGGGCAGCACCCCGAAGAGCTGGACACCGCTCGGGTCGAGTCCGGTCTCCTCCTCGGCCTCCCGCAGAGCGGCCCTGAGCGGTCCGGTGGTCGTGTGGTCGCCGTCCTCGGGATCGAGGGAGCCGCCGGGGAAGGACGGCTGGCCGGCGTGGGAGCGCAGGGTCCCGGAACGCTCCATCAGGAGCAGCTCGGGGCCGCGCTCGCCCTCGCCGAAGAGGATCAGGACGGCGGACTGGCGCCCGGCCCCGCTCTCCGGCGGCAGGAAACGGCTGAGCTGCTGGGCCTGGACGGTCCGCGCCGCCCGGGCGACGGGCTCGAGCCAGCCCGGCAGGCCGTCGGCCGAGACGGTGAGCGCGCTGTCGTGGGGCTCGCCCGTCCCGTCGGTGGCCGCGTCCGTCGCGGCCCGTGTGCTCTGTGCGTGCGTCATGGGCACCCCCGTCGTTCCAACGCCTGTCGTCGGCCATTTCGTTCCGCACGGGCCCGCCCCGCGGCCCGGGGCCGGCGCCGCTCGTCCCTCGCACACTCCGGCCGGGACAGGCCCTCCCCGGCTCGCGCACCCGCAGGCCGGGGACGGCGCCGCTCGGACCGCGCGCTCGCAGGACGGCCGCTCACCCGGCTCCCAGCGGCGGGGCGGGGCTGCCCGGATAGTCCGGGGGCGGGCTGAGGCGCTGGCCCGGATAGCCGCCCATCTCGTACTTCAGGAGCTTCTTCGCCTTCTCGGGATCCGTCTCGCCCTCCCCGTAGGCGGGACAGAGGGCCGCGATCGGACAGGCGCCGCAGGCGGGTTTGCGGGAGTGGCAGATGCGGCGGCCGTGGAAGACGACACGGTGCGAGAGCATCGTCCACTCGCTCTTCGGGAAGATCGCGGCGATCTCCGCCTCGACCTTCTCCGGGTCCTCCTGCTCGGTCCACTTCCAGCGGCGGACCAGCCGGCCGAAGTGGGTGTCCACCGTGATGCCGGGCACGCCGAACGCGTTGCCGAGGACGACGTTGGCCGTCTTGCGGCCGACACCCGGCAGCTTCACGAGATCCGCCAGCCGGCCGGGGACCTCTCCGCCGAAGTCGTCCCGAAGAGCGGCCGACAGGCCCATGAGGGACCGCGCCTTGGCCCGGAAGAAGCCGGTCGGCCGGATGATCTCCTCCAGCTTCTCGGGAACGGCGGCGGCCATGTCCTCGGGTGTCGGGTAGGCGGCGAATAGCGCCGGGGTGGTCTGGTTGACCCTCAGGTCGGTGGTCTGGGCGGAAAGAACCGTGGCCACCAGGAGCTCGAAGGGATTGCGGAAATCCAGCTCGGGGTGGGCGTACGGATAGACCTCGGCCAGCTCGCGGTTGATCCTGCGGGCACGGCGGACCATCGCGAGGTGCGACTCCTGCTTCGCGGGCTTGCCCGACGCCGCTCCCGTCGAGCGATTTGCGGCATTTTTCTTACCTCGTACACCCTGTTCGCCCACAGCGGAATTCCTGTCTCCCGACACCCCATCAGCCCCCTCGGCCTGCGCTCTCACCGGCGTTCCGGACACCCGGCCAGCCTAGAGCCAGGGGCTGACATCCGCCCCGGTCACCGCACATCCACGCCCAATCGGCCCCCTGCCGTAGGGTCCGGCACGCCCGTGCGTCAAACTGGTTTGTGATCGATCGCACTGTTTTACCGTCCGGCATCATGGAAACCACCCTTCCCTGAACAGGCCGACAAGGAGAGAACTCGTGGACGACGTTCTGCGGCGCGCCCCGCTTTTCGCGGCGCTCGATGACGAGCAGGCCGCGGAGCTCCGCGCCTCGATGAGTGAGGTGACCCTCGCACGCGGCGACGCGCTGTTCCACGAGGGCGACCCGGGCGACCGCCTGTACGTGGTCACCGAGGGCAAGGTGAAGCTCCACCGCACCTCTCCCGACGGGCGGGAGAACATGCTGGCCGTCCTCGGCCCCGGCGAGCTGATCGGGGAGCTGTCGCTCTTCGACCCGGGCCCGCGCACCGCGACCGCGACCGCGCTCACCGAGGTCAAGCTCCTCGGCCTCGGTCACGGGGACCTCCAGCCCTGGCTGAACGCACGGCCCGAGGTGGCCACCGCGCTGCTGCGCGCCGTCGCCCGGCGCCTGCGCAAGACGAACGACCAGATGTCCGACCTGGTCTTCTCCGATGTGCCGGGACGCGTCGCCCGGGCGCTCCTCGACCTGTCGCGCCGCTTCGGCGTGCAGTCGGAGGAGGGCATCCACGTCGTGCACGACCTGACCCAGGAAGAGCTGGCCCAGTTGGTCGGCGCCTCCCGCGAGACGGTCAACAAGGCACTCGCGGACTTCGCGGGCCGCGGCTGGCTGCGGCTCGAGGCGCGCGCCGTGATCCTGCTGGACGTGGAGCGGCTGGCGAAGCGGTCCCGCTGACCCCTCCGCCGCACACGCGGTCGCCGGACGACCGTGACCGGCCGCCGATGGACGCAGCCGTCGAAAAGGCCCCACCGACCGGTGGGGCCTTTCGCGTGCGTTCCCTGACCGGTTCGGTTCAGATCAGTCCGTGCTCGGCCAGGTACTCCAACTGGGCCCTCACCGACAGCTCCGCCGCGGGCCAGAGGGAGCGGTCCACATCCGCGTACACCGCCGCCACGACCTCGGCAGGCGTCCGGTGGCCCGCCTCCACGGCCGTCTCGACCTGAGCCAGGCGGTGTGCACGGTGAGCCAGGTAGAACTCGACGGCGCCCTGCGCGTCCTCCAGCACCGGTCCGTGCCCCGGGAGCACCGTGTGCACCCCGTCGTCGACCGTCAGCGAACGCAGCCGCCGCAGGGTGTCCAGGTAGTCGCCGAGGCGGCCGTCCGGGTGGGCGACGAGGGTGGTGCCGCGCCCGAGGATCGTGTCGCCCGTCAGCACCGCCCGGTCGGCGGGCAGATGGAAGGAGAGCGAGTCCGCGGTGTGCCCCGGGGTGGGGACGACCCGGAGTTCGAGCCCTCCTGTGGTGATCACGTCGCCGGCCGTGAGTCCCTCGTCGCCCAGGCGCAGCGCCACGTCCAGGGCACGCACCTTCGTCCCGGTGAGCTCGGCGAAGCGGGAGGCGCCCTCCGCGTGGTCGGGGTGCCCGTGAGTGAGCAGGGTGAGGCCGACGCGCCGGCCCGCCCTCTCCACGGTGTCGATGACGGCCCGCAGATGTACGTCGTCGAGCGGCCCCGGGTCGATCACGACCGCGAGGTCGGAGCCCGGTTCCGCGACGATCCAGGTGTTCGTGCCGTCCAGCGTCATCGCCGAGGCGTTGGGCGCCAGGACGTTGACCGTACGGGTGGTGGCGGGTCCGGAGAGGACCCCGCCGCGGGGCTGTCCGGGCAGTGCGGCCGCTTCGCTCATGCGGAGTTCCCGTCCGTGCCGTCGTCCGTGGAGGGGGCGGCGGGGCCACCTGCCGTCGGGACGTGTTTGGTGAACTCGTCGTGCCCCGGCCAGCTCAGAACCAGCTCGTCACCCTCCATACGGGCCTCTGCCAGCACGGGAGCAAGGCTCTGGGAGGCTGCCGCCTCCAACGCCTCCGCGGCCGTCCCGTACGGCCTCAGCGCCCGCAGGGTGGCCACGGTGGGCGGCATCATCAGCAGCTCGCCCTTGTCGTAACCGTCGGCGGCGTCACCGGGCCGGATCCACACCGTCCGGTCGGCCTCGGTGGAGACGTTCCGGGTGCGCTGCCCCTTCGGGAGCACGGCGACGAAGAACCAGGTGTCGTAGCGCCTTGGTTCGAAGGCCGGGGTGATCCAGCGCGCCCACGCGCCCAGCAGGTCGGAGCGCAGCACCAGGCCCCGGCGGTCCAGGAACCCGGCGAAGGACAGGTCCCGGGCGACGAGCGCCTCACGGTCGGCCTCCCAGTCGGCACCCGTGGTGTCGCTCACGACTGTGTCGCCGCTCGGCCCGGCCAGCAGGACGCCGGCCTCCTCGTACGTCTCACGGACCGCGGCGCAGACGACTGCCTGCGCCTCGGCGGCCGTGTCGACGCCCAGCCGGCCGGCCCAGGTCTCCAGGGACGGTCCCGCCCAGCCCACGAGGTGGTCGTCGTCGCGCGGGTCGACCCCGCCACCCGGATAGGCGTACGCACCGCCGGCAAAGGCCATGGAGGTCCGCCGGCGCAGCATGTGGACGGAGGGACCGGCTGCCTCCGGCCCCGGCTTGTCGTCCCGGAGCAGCATCACCGTGGCCGCACGCCTGGGGGGCACGGCTGTCAGCTCGCCGCTGTCGAGGGCCCGGATCCGGTCGGGCCATTCCGGTGGGTACCACTGACCGTTGGACATGGCCGGAGGCTATCCGGAACCGCGCCGATGTTCGAGGGGTCCCCGACGCAATACCTGCCCCTTACACCCACGATCCCGCCCGGTCGTGGGACCGGGCGGGATCGTGGGTGTACGGGACTCAGGCGTCGACGAGCTCGACCTGGACCTCGACCTCCACCGGTGCGTCCAGCGGCAGCACGGCTACGCCCACGGCGCTGCGCGCGTGCACGCCCTTGTCGCCCAGGACCGCGCCCAGGAGCTCGCTCGCACCGTTGACGACTCCCGGCTGCCCGGTGAAGTCGGCGGCCGAGGCTACGAACCCCACGACCTTCACAACACGTGCGATCCGGTCCAGGTCACCGGCGACCGACTTCACTGCTGCCAGGGCGTTCAGCGCGCAGGTCTTCGCCAGCTCCTTGGCCTCGTCCGCCGTCACCTCGGCGCCGACCTTGCCGGTCACCGCGAGCTGGCCGTCCACCATCGGGAGCTGGCCCGAGGTGTAGACGTACAACCCGGACCGCACGGCCGGCTGGTAGGAGGCCAGCGGCGGGACGACGTCCGGAAGCGTCAGGCCGAGCTCGGCGAGCTTCGCCTCGACGGCGCCCGCCACTACGGCTTCTCCCGCTTCAGGTAGGCCACGAGCTGCTCGGGGTTGTTCGGGCCGGGAACGACCTGGACCAGCTCCCAGCCGTCCTCGCCCCAGGTGTCCAGAATCTGCTTGGTCGCGTGCACGAGAAGGGGCACGGTCGCGTATTCCCACTTGGTCATGCAGCCGACTGTAATGCCTGGCACATGCGGCCTCGTGCGTAGCCTGCCTGCCGACTGGTTAGGCTCGAAGACGTGAGCAGGTTCCAGGTCGTCAGCGGCAAGGGCGGGACCGGTAAGACCACGGTCGCCGCCGCACTCGCGCTCGCCCTCGCGACCGAGGGCAGGCGCACCCTCCTCGTCGAGGTCGAGGGCAGACAGGGCATCGCCCAGCTCTTCGAGTCCGATGCCCTCCCCTACGAGGAACGCAGGATCGCCGTGGCGCCCGGCGGCGGCGAGGTCCACGCACTGGCGATCGACGCCGAGCGCGCGCTCCTGGACTACCTCCAGATGTTCTACAAGCTGGGGAGTGCGGGCCGGGCTCTGAAGAAGCTCGGCGCGATCGACTTCGCCACCACCATCGCCCCGGGCGTCCGGGACGTCCTGCTGACCGGCAAGGCGTGCGAGGCCGTACGCCGCAAGGACAAGCAGGGCAGGTTCGTCTACGACTACGTGATCATGGACGCGCCCCCCACCGGCCGCATCACCCGCTTCCTCAACGTGAACGACGAGGTGGCGGGACTGGCGCGGATCGGCCCGATACACAATCAGGCGCAGGCCGTGATGCGGGTCCTGAAGTCGCCCGAGACCGCGGTCCATCTGGTGACGCTCCTGGAGGAGATGCCGGTCCAGGAGACCGCGGACGGCATCGCCGAGCTGCGGGCCGCGGAACTGCCCGTGGGCCGGGTCGTGGTGAACATGGTGCGGCCCCATCTGCTGGACGAGGACGCTCTGCGCACGGCGTCGGGGGGCCGCCGCAAGGAGATCGCGAAGGCGCTCACCCGAGCCGGTGTGACAGGTTCCGCCGGGCTGGTACGACCGCTGGTCGCGCAGGCCGCCGAGCATGCCCAGCGGGTCGGCCTCGAGCGTGAGCAGCGCGCGGTGCTGGCCGGGCTCGGACTGCCCTTGGCCGAGCTCCCGCTGATGAGCGAGGGAGTGACCCTGTCCGCGCTGAACGAGCTGGCGGAGGAGTTCCGCAAACAAGGTGTCGGCGACGAGACCGCGGACGCGGCGGGGCAGGCGCCCCGGGGCGGGAAGCGACGCGGCTCCGGACGAGGGGTGGGGTCATGACGCTGAGCACGGGCATCGCACCGGGACTGGAGACCGACGCGCTCCTGGACGACCCGGAGATCCGTATCGTCGTGTGCTGCGGCTCCGGGGGCGTGGGCAAGACCACGACCGCGGCGGCGCTCGGGGTGCGGGCGGCCGAGCGAGGCCGCAAGGTCGTCGTCCTGACCATCGACCCCGCCCGCCGGCTCGCCCAGTCCATGGGCATCGACCGGCTGGACAACATCCCGCGCCGGGTCGAGGACATCGACGGCGAGGGCGAACTGCACGCCATGATGCTCGACATGAAGCGCACCTTCGACGAGACCGTCGAGGCGCACACGGATGCCGAGCGGGCCCGCGCGATCCTGGAGAACCCCTTCTACCAGTCGCTGTCGGCCGGGTTCGCGGGCACGCAGGAGTACATGGCGATGGAGAAGCTCGGGCAGCTGAGGGCGCGCGACGAGTGGGACCTGATCATCGTCGACACCCCGCCGTCCCGTTCCGCTCTGGACTTCCTGGACGCGCCGAAACGTCTCGGCTCCTTCCTGGACGGGAAGTTCATCCGGCTGCTGATCGCCCCGGCGAAGATCGGCGGGCGGGCCGGGATGAAATTCCTCAACGTCGGGATGTCGATGATGACGGGGACGCTCGGCAAGCTGCTCGGCGGTCAATTCCTGCGCGACGTACAGACCTTCGTCGCGGCGATGGACTCCATGTTCGGCGGATTCCGTACCCGGGCCGACGCGACGTACAAGCTGCTCCAGGCACCCGGTACGGCGTTCCTCGTGGTGGCGACGCCGGAGCGGGACGCGCTGCGCGAGGCCGCGTACTTCGTGGAGCGGCTGGCCGCGGAGGAGATGCCGCTGGCCGGCCTGGTCCTCAACCGGGTGCACGGCAGCGAGGCCTCACGGCTCTCCGAGGAGCGGGCGCTGGCAGCCGCAGAAAATCTTGAAGGCAGCGGCATTGTGGATCAGACGGCCGGGAAGGCTGGCCTTGGTGACCCGGCGGACCCGGTGGCCGCCACCTCTCCCGAAGCCCCGGAGTCGCCACTCTCCCCCGAGCGCAGCAACGAGCCCGCACCGCACGATCCACCACAGCAGGAGCCGCCCCAGCACGACCGGACGTCGCGCACCCCCGAGCCGCACGGCCGTGGCCGGAAGTCGACTGACCCTTCCGTGCCACCCACGGAAGCGGACGGGCAAGACACACCCACCGCGGACGCCGTGTCCGTCGAGGTATCCGTCGAGCAGCTGACCGCAGGTCTGTTGCGGCTGCACGCCGAGCGGATGCAGGTCGTCGCGCGCGAGCAGCACACACGCGACCGCTTCACCACGCACCACCCCGAGGTCCCGGTGACCGAGGTGGCCGCGCTGCCGGGTGACGTGCACGACCTCTCAGGCCTCAGGGCCATCGGAGAACTGCTCGCGACCGGTTCCGCTTCTGCACCGGCCGGAGCTGCATAGGACCACCCCAGGGCCTCCCCCACAGGCAGCCCGAGTGCCACTACCCCACGGCGGCGAACGTCTCGTGCAGTTCGTCGTCGTGCAGTTCGTCGTCGTCCAGGCCCACCGCTGCGGGCAGCAAGCCCGTGGACCGCTCGTATTCACTGCGCGCGGTCTCCAGCAGGCGACGCCAGGACGTCACGGTCGGCCGCCGGCGCAGCAGTGCGCGGCGCTCCCGCTCCGTCATCCCGCCCCACACGCCGAACTCGACGCGATTGTCCAGCGCGTCGGCCAGGCACTCGGTCCGCACCGGACATCCGGTGCACACCGCCTTGGCCCTGTTCTGCGCTGCCCCTTGTACGAACAATTCATCCGGATCGGTAGTGCGGCAGGCTGCCTGCGCACTCCAGTCGGTTACCCAGCCCATCCCGGCGCCGTCCTCTCCCGAATCGAGGCTCCCCCACGGCGGTAGCGGCATATTCACCGCTGCCAGTTGAGGACGTTACGGAAGGTGGCGACAGCACAACACCCCCTTCGGGCCCAATCTTGAATGGCCCGAACGGACTATGCGTACGCGGCAGATCACCCAGAGGAGTGATGCGAGGACATGCGCGACTATCCCGAAAGAATCGGGACAGAAACCCCAAGTCGCAACGGACATTCAGCAACATAAGAGGCGAATTCGGGAACGCCTCGACGGGTGGCTGAATTCCACTGAGGACCGTGCAGGGGGGTTGATACAAAATCGGACTGCTGTGACAGTTGAGAGCAGCTTAGGCCAAGGCCTATACGCGTGTCCGGCGAATGAGAACGTAGGCTGCCCCCATGCCAAAGAAGCGCTCAGGCGGGGGTCTGACGACGACCCAGCAGGCCGCCAAGTTCCTCGGTGTCGCCGCGCTCTCCGGAGCTGTGCTGGCAGGCATCGCGCTGCCGGCCGCCGGCGCACTCGGGCTCGCAGCCAAGGGGACGGTCGAGGGATTCGACGAGATCCCTTCCAACCTCAAGACTCCGCCGCTGAGCCAGCGGACCACGATCCTGGACAACGAGGGCGGCGCGATCGCCACGGTGTACTCGCGTGACCGCACCGTCGTCCCGCTCAAGGACATCTCGCCGTACATGCAGGACGCGATCATCGCGATCGAGGACTCACGCTTCTACGAGCACGGCGCGGTCGACCTCAAGGGCATCCTGCGCGCGATGAACCGCAACGTGCAGGAGGGCGGCGCCGCGCAGGGCGCATCGACGCTCACTCAGCAGTACGTGAAGAACGTCTTCGTCGAGGAGGCGGGCGACGACCCGGACAAGGTCGCCGAGGCGACCCAGCAGACCCTGGGCCGCAAGGTCCGGGAGCTGAAGTACGCGATCCAGGTCGAGGAAGAGCTCGGCAAGAAGAAGATCCTGGAGAACTACCTCAACATCACGTTCTTCGGGCAGCAGGCCTACGGCGTCGAGGCCGCCTCCCAGCGCTACTTCTCGAAGCACGCCAAGGACCTGAAGGTGGAGGAGGCGGCCATGCTCGCCGGCCTCGTCCAGTCGCCGACCCGCTACGACCCGGTCAACGACGCGGAGGAGGCGACCAAGCGTCGCAACACCGTGCTCGAGCGCATGGCCGCCGTCGGCAGCATCTCCCGGACCGAGGCCGACGAGGCCATCGCCGCCCCCCTCGAGCTGAAGGTCAGCAAGCCGAAGAACGGCTGCATCACGGCCGTCAGCGGCGCCGGATTCTTCTGCGACTACGTACGCAAGACCATCCTGACCGACCCGACCTTCGGGAAGACCGAGGAGGAGCGCGCCAAGCTCTGGAACCTCGGCGGTCTGACCGTCAGGACCACGCTCTCACCGCGCGCGCAGAAGGCGGCCGACGACGCCGCGACCTCGAAGGTCTACAAGGACGACAAGGTCGCCGCCTCGGTGGTGCAGGTCGAGCCCGGCACCGGCAAGATCCTCTCGATGGGCCAGTCCAGGCCGTACGGCCTGGACCAGAAGAAGAACGAGACGGTCCTCAACCTCGGCGTCAGCAACAAGATGGGCGGCAGCACCTACGGCTTCCAGGTCGGTTCGACCTTCAAGCCGATCACCGCCGCCGCCGCCCTGGAGAAGGGCATCAGCCCGGCGGAGAGCTACGCCACCGACTGGAAGATCTCGCTGCCGCTGAACTCCTTCCGTACCTGTGCGGGCGCCCCGACCGGCAGCAGCAACTGGGACCTGCAGAACGAGATGGAGTCCGAAAAGGGCAGCTGGGACATGACGAGCGCGCTCGGCAAGTCCATCAACACCTACTTCGCCAAGCTCGAGCAGAAGGCCGGGCTCTGCGAGACGGTCGAGATGGCCAAGAAGACCGGCTACGAGCGGGGCGACGGCAAGGAGATCGAGGAGCACGCCTCGATCACCCTCGGCGGCGAGGTGAGCACCCCGCTCTCGATGGCCTCCGTGTACGCCACGTTCGCCAACCGGGGCACGTACTGCTCGCCCGTCGCCATCGAGTCGATCACCGACGCCAACGACAAGAAGATCGGCGTACCGAAGACCGAGTGCTCCCGCGCGATGAGCGAGCCGACGGCGGACACGATCAGCCAGATGCTCAAGGGCGTGGTCGAGGACGGCACCGGCACCCTGGCCGGTCTCACCGACCGCGACAACGCGGGCAAGACGGGTACGACGAACGACCGCCTCGACGCCTGGTTCGTCGGCTACACCCCGAACCTCTCCACCGCGGTCTGGGTGGGCGACGACATCGGCGCGAAGACCACCAAGATGTACAACATCAACATCGGTGGCCAGTACTACGACAAGGTCTGCGGTGGCTGTCTTCCCGGTCCCATCTGGAAGACAGCGATGACCGGCGCGCTCAATGCCTCGGAGACCCCGTCCTTCCACCCGATCTCGGTGCCCCGCGCCAAGGAGAAGGCGAAGGACAAGGAGAAGGACAAGGGCCGCGACCAGGACACCGGTGGCGGCGGGAACGACAACGGCAAGCCCGCCGACCCCATCGGCGGAATCACCCTGCCGCCCGGCATCATCGGCGGGAACGACGGTGGCGGGCGCGGTGGCAACGGTCCCTGACCGTCCGGGTCACGCGACGACGACATGAATG